>NZ_JBMOWO010000109.1:0-6415 GCF_049310525.1 Pseudomonas sp. GZD-222 | reverse complement strand
CCCGCTCCCACCGGAGGACAAATCGTTGTCAGGTTTCCCGGCGTCGTTCGCGCAGTTGGCGCTTCAAGCGGTGCAATGGCGGCGCATACAGAAAACCAAACGACACGCTGTTATCCCGCCCCTTCAACGCATGGTGGAGCAAATGTGCCTTGTACAAACGCTTGAGGTAACGGTTGCGCGGCCGCGGCTTGAACGGCCAGTGCCGGTGCACGATACCGTCATGGACGACCACATAAATCACCCCGAACGCCGCCACCCCTGCTCCCACCCACTGTAATGGTGCATGCCCGGCGCGACCCAGGGCCACCAGGGCGAAGGCGATCAACGCCAAGGCCGCCAGATAGACATCGTTGGTTTCCAGCGCACCCAAATGCGGCTCATGGTGCGAACGGTGCAGGAACCAGCCCCAGCCATGCATGATGTAGCGGTGCGCGAGGTAGCCGATGCCCTCCATGGCCGTCAGGGTGCAAAGAAAAACAGCGAAATTGAGAATCATGCGGACATCTATCGGCTGGTTGGCACAAACGGCCAGAAGCCTACCATCTTGGCCCGCCCGGCAGGAGGCATTTCGTCACGCTACGGGCGCACGGTCACCGTCGCTGTGGTACCCGCGCGCAGGTTGTCCTTGCCGGCATAGCCGGGGTCGATCTCGATACGTACCGGAATCCGCTGAGCCAGCTTGACCCAGGTGTAGCTGGGATTGACGTTGGCGAGCAGGCGGTTGCCCGGGGCGTTCTCGCGGTCGGTGATGGCGTAGGCGATGCTTTGCACCTTGCCTTCGAAGTGTTCCCCACTCATCAGCGCGATCTGCACCGGATTGCCTATTTGAATGCGCGGTAGCTTGGTTTCCTCGAAATAACCACTGACATAGAACGAACTGCTGTCCACCAGCGCCAACAACGGCCCGCCAGCGCTGGCGTAGTCGCCCTGACGGGTCAGCAGGTTGGTGACATAACCACTGACCGGCGCAAGGATACGGGTGCGCTGCAGGTCGAGCTCCGCCTGGGTCAAGGCCGCTGTGGCCAGTTGCACGTTGGCCGTGGCCAGGCTCAGGTTGGCTTGGCCGCGCATCAGTTCAGCCTGGGCGACGGCCACATCGGTACTGGCTTTTTCCCACTCTTCGCCGGAGATCGCTGCGGTTTGCTTCAGAGTTCGCCGGCGAACCTCTTCGCTCTGACGCTGCTTGAGCAAGGCCTGGCTGGCGATGATCGCCGCTTGGGCCAGGCCTTCACTGGCGCGGGCGACCTCAATGGCGCGGCGGGCATGCTCAACCGCCAGGGCATAACGTTCAGGGTCGATTTCCAGCAGCACTTCGCCCTTTTCCACGTGCTGGTTGTCGGCCACCCGCAGCGCGACGATGCGTCCAGCGACATCGGCCGACAACGTCACCACATCCGCGCGTACCCGCGCATCACGGGTCCAGGGCGCCCGGGTGTAGTGCTCCCAGGCAAACCAGCCAAGGATCAGCGCCAGTACCACAATTGCCAGGGTCGACGCCTGGGCCACCAGTTTCTTCACCGTTTCAGCTCCCCATGAACAGGATGATCAAGGCACACAAACAGGCATACAGCGCGCCCTCGAATAACGCCGGGTGCCACACCCGCTGCATCACGCCCAGGCGTTGCAGCAGCCACAGCAACACGAACAGCAAGGGCATGGCCAGCAACAACGCCTGGGCAATCGGCGGCAGGTAAACGCCGCCAACCTCGAAATCAATGGGCAAGGGCCGGTTCTCCTTCGGCAGCAGGATCAAGGTAAGCGCTGTAATGACGCAGGAAGCCGGCGATCACCAGCAAGGCGACACGGATGCGAAACAGCGAACGCAACTGCTCGGGCGGCGCATTGAACTGCGTGCTGTGCAAGGCATCGAGTTCTTCGCCGAGGTTCTGCAAGGTGTCGAGTAAAGCCGATAACTGGCCTTGGGTACGCCCGGCCACGTAGCGACTGGTATTGCGTAGCACCTGCTCCAGACGTGCACGGATGCTGTCCGAGAGTAACCGGTTGGACCGGCCCTGTTCCTGCAACTGACGCAAGGCGACACCCAGGGCCATACAGGCCAGGTTGACTTCGAATAACGCCTTGGAGCGGGCGTCCTGAGTGGCAGGCAGCAGCCCGAGGATCAGGGTCAGACGGTCAACCATGCGGCTCTCGAAGGCAAACTGGCGTTCATCCGAGGCCGGCCCCTTGAGCAGTGCATAGACCTGCTCGCGGGTCTCGCGAAACAGCCGCTCGATACGCAGTTGCGGGTTGAACGGGAACATCCAGGCATACACCAGCAGCGACAGCACACCGCCACAGATATAGGCACCGGCGAATTCAAACCACTGCATGGCGGTGTTCTGCCAGGCACCAATGTTCTGCGGGCCGAACATCAGAAAGCTGGACAAGCCCAGGCCCATGCCGATACCGGCAGTCATGGGCGTCGACAGCCCGATCGCGACGACATACAGCAACGGCAGCAGCAGTAACGCGAGCATCTCGAAATCGACCACCTGCGGGATCAACCAGAACTGGTAAAGCGCCGACACCACCAAGGCCATGCCCAAGCCGCGCATGTAGTTCTGCGCGGCCATCAACGGCCGTGGGAAGGTGGCCATCAACGAGCAGAGAATACCCACCAGGATCACCCCGGCACGGGCACCGTCCCACGCGGTCTCGATCCAGATCAGTCCGGCTACCAGTAAGGCGGTAAAGGCGCGGCTGGCATTCATCGCCGCCAGGCGAAAATCCAGGTGCAACGGGTTGGTCAGCGGCTGGCGGTACAGGCAATCGCCCGCACGGCCTTCCTGAACCGCATCGCTGAGCTCAAGCATTTCGCTCAGTTGCTCGAGCAACCGCGCCTGTTCCCAGCGCAGCGCCCAGGCCAGGGAGCGCAAGGTCGCCGACATGTCATGCTGCAGCTGTTCGGCTTGCAGGGCTGCCTGATCGAAACGCCGCTGCAAGGCGCTGAAATGTTCGCGGGCGCTGGCCGGCATGGCCCTTCCCTGTTGCGCCAACTGGTCGAGAAAGGCCAGCTCGTCAGTGAGCAACTGATTGATGAAATCCGGATAGGCGCCCGGCCAGCGCTCGGCAATCATCAGTTTCTGATTGCGCAGCACGGTCAGCCGCGAGCTTAGGAGTACCAACTGGTTGCCCAGCAGTTGCACCAGACCGTTGGCGCCGCGCAGGTGCGGGGCGTCGAAATACAGGTGCCGGCGCAGCCCCTCCAGGGCGCTGATTTCACCGAGGATCTGCATTTGCCGCTGACTAAAGGCGGCATTGCTTTCTTCGCCACGAATGGCTGCGGCGGCATGGCTGGCCATCAGCTTGATCAGGTTGTCGACCTTGGCGAAATACCCGCTGGTCACCGCCTGCGGCCGTGCGCTGAGCAAGCTGACCACACACACGCAGGCCACCGCCAACAGGGTTTCAGTGACGCGGGTGATGGCCAGCATCAGGGTGTTGTCCTGCTCGGGGATGGCCAGCATGGCAACCACCACAGCGGTAAAGCCGCTGAGCACAAAGGCATGCGAGCTGGTGTAGCGCAACAAGGTGCCACCGGCGGTACACACGGCCAGCCACAGTGACAAAGTGACAATGAACGGCAACGGCGCTTGCGGGAACAGCGCCATGATCAGCACTGCCACCGCCGCCCCGACCGTGGTGCCGACCACCTGGGCAAAGCTGCGCTGCAAGGTCATCCCACCCAGCGGCTGGCTGACGATAAACACGGCCATGATCGACCACTTGGGCTGGTCGAGGTCAAAGATAAAGGCCAGGTACAGGGTCAGCAGGCAGGCAACAATGGTGCGCAAGGCGAAGCGGAAGGTGTCTGCGCCTGGGTGCAGAACCATTTTGAAGTAATTGATCAGTGGCTGCATGCCGCTCCCTCGCCGAACCGTGACCATAACCTTAGCCATAGCGGCTGGCCGGCGGAAGCGGCGTTCACACTCTACAGCGTTGCAAATCCGGAACAGTGGCGTTCCAGATGCGTTCCTACGGCAAATGTCATGAAAACAACCTTGACCCCGCTGCTGTAGAACGTTAGTTTCTCGCCCGCATTTTTGCATGCCTATACAGGAGTCCTGCATTGGACAGTTGCCCTAGTCGATTGCGACAGGTTCATACGGCGCGCTAGTTCAGCAGACTCTTTCTGCCACTGCCCTGCCGTACACGGTGGTCAGTGGCGCCTCGCATCCGCAGCGGATGACGACGCTTCATTCTCCCTTCCTGCAAGCCCTACCGGTAGTTAGCGACCCGGCTTGTGACCCTGCGCAATCCATTTATTCGTACCTGCATCGAAAGCGTTCGATGCGTTGCGGCCCTGTGCCGCGGATTCGAGGTTTGTTATGGATTGGAAAGTATTTCTCCTGCGCGTCAGTGTCGCGCTCGTACTGGGCGCCCTGATCGGCGCCGAACGTCAACTGCGTCAGCGCCTGACCGGCCTGCGCACCAATGCCCTGGTCAGCACCGGTGCCTGTCTGTTTGTGCTGATGACCCAGGCCGTGCCGGGCATGGCCGCCACCGATGCATCACGGATCGCCGCCTATGTGGTATCGGGTATCGGCTTTCTTGGCGGTGGCGTGATCATGCGCGATGGCCTCAACGTACGCGGTCTGAACACCGCCGCGACGCTATGGTGCACGGCCGCCGTGGGCGTATTGTGCAGCATGGGCCTGCTGCTGGAGGCGGCACTGGGCAGCTGCGTGGTGCTCTGCGCCAACATCCTGTTGCGCGACATCTCGCAACGTCTCAATCGTCAGGAAGTGCTGCCGGCCAATGAAGCCGAGCAGCGTTTCGAAGTGCGCATCACCTGCCGCGCCGAAGACGAGATCCAGGTGCGCAGCCTGATGCTGCACAGTTTCGGCAGTGACGGCCTGCGCCTGCAATCACTGCACAGTGAAGACCTGGCCAACCCGGCGAAACTGGAAGTGCGCGCCGAGCTGCTCGGCAGCCCCGATGCGCCGACCCAGCTGGAACGCCTGGTCAGCCGGGTCAGCCTGGAAAAAGGCGTCAGCTCGGTGCGCTGGCAGGTGCAGGAGCTGACGGCCGACTAGCGACGTTCGTCCGACAGCGGCGTTGGCTGGTCGGGCTCCGGCAAACGGGTGTTTTCATCCGGGGCATCGGGCAGGCGCTCGATGTCCTGGGGATGCTCGTGCCGTTGCGGGTCGCCATCGACATTGGGGTCAGTGACCGGGTCGTGTTCGCGTTGCGGGTTGTTCAGCGGATCCTTCCAGAGCGGATCATCCTGGGGACGTTGCTGGCTCATGGCAGATACCTCTCAGAAACGACCCGGAGAAAAACCAGGCCGTATCTGTTCGAACCAGCCGACGTACTCGCCGTGCCGTTGAAGCGATCAACGGTTGCCCAGCGAAAATATCCTCAGTGCCCAACAAAATCCGCTGCAAGGCCTGACACCCGAAGGGGTACCCTGTAACGAAATAATCAGCCAGAGGTGCACTGTGGCGTCCTATACCTTGCGTCAGTTGAAGTATTTCGTCACCACCGTGGAGTGCGGCAGCGTCGCCGAGGCGTCGCGCAAGCTGTACATCGCGCAACCGTCGATTTCAACCGCAATCAAAGGCTTGGAAGACAGCTTCGGCGTGCAGCTGTTTATCCGTCATCACGCTCAAGGCGTATCCCTGACACCCGGTGGCGCGCGCTTCTATCGCAAGGCCCAGGAGCTGTTGCGCATGGCCCGGGAATTCGAGCAGAACGCCCTGGCCGACAACGATGTGGTGTGCGGGCAGATCGATATCGGCTGTTTCGAGACCGTCGCCCCACTCTACCTGCCACGTTTGATCAAAGGTTTTCGCGAACGCTTCCCGGGGGTCGAGATCCGTCTGCAGGACGGCGAGCAACAGGAGCTGGTGCAGGGCTTGACTGGCGGGCGTTTCGACCTGGCAATCTTCTACGATCATGACCTCGACAGCACCATCGAGACCGAAGCGCTGATGGCGCCGCAACGGCCCTATGCGCTGTTGCCGGCCGGGCATCGCTTTGCCGAGCAGGCGCAGGTGTCGTTGCGGGATCTGGCGCTGGAGCCGATGATTCTTCTGGATGTACAGCCCAGCCGCACCTACTTCGTGAGCATTTTCGAAGAGCTGGGGTTGAGTCCGAACATTGTCTTCAGTTCGCCTTCGATCGAGATGGTACGCGGCATGGTCGGGCAAGGTTTCGGGTTTGCCGTGCTGGTGACCCGGCCGCTTACTACCAGCACCTATGACGGCCAGGAACTGGTCTGTGTACAGTTGGCTGAAGACGTCACCGGCTCCGGGTTGGTGGCCGGCTGGTTGAAACGTGCGCAGCTGACCAAGCCTGCGCAGTTGTTTGTCGATTACTGTAAAGAGCAGTTTGCGGCTTGGTTGGCATAGAGCATCGGGGGGGGGGGGGCCAACGACCACCACCACTCTCCACCACAGTGGGGGAAGAGGGC
>NZ_JBMOWO010000108.1:0-86894 GCF_049310525.1 Pseudomonas sp. GZD-222 | reverse complement strand
ATCGCGGGGCAAGCCCGCTCCCACCCGTTTTGCACTCAGCGGGTGGGAGCGGGCTTGCCCCGCGATTGCCTTAACGCGCAGCCCAGGCGTTGAAGCGCTGCTCCAGCTCCTCACCATGATCCACCCAGAACGCCGCATCCACCGCCTGCGCTTGAGCAAGGTTGGCTTGCGCTGTCGGCAGTTGCTGCTGCACCGCCTCAGGCAACAGCTTCAGCGCATCGCGATGCACCGGCCCATAAGGGATCTCCTCGGAGAACACCTTCTGCGCCTGCGGCTGGCTGGCAAAGGCAATGAAGTCTTCGGCCAGGGCCTTGTTCGGCGTGCCCTTCACCACCGCCCAGTATTCCGGGTCGTACAGACTTTGCGGCCAGACGATGCTCAGCTTCATCCCTCCTTCTGCGCCGAGGCGATGCGCCCGTTATAGGCCGCGCTCATCACCACATCACCGGCGATCAACCACTGCGCCGGCTGCGCCCCGGCTTCCCACCATTGGATATTGCCCTTGATCTGGTCGAGCTTGGCAAACGCCCGGCTCACCCCTTCAGGGGTCGCCAGTACCTCGTACAGCTGTTCTCGTTTGACCCCGTCAGCAAGCAAGGCGATTTCCAGGGTGTACTTGGCACCCTTGCGTAAACCACGTTTGCCGGGAAACTCGCTGACGTTCCAGAAGTCGGCCCAGGAGGATGGCGCCTTGGCCAGTTTGTCATGGTCATAGGCCATGACCATCGACCAGACGTAAGTCGCTACCCCACACTCGCTCAAGGTGCCCGGCACAAACTGCGCGGCATCACCGAAACGCGCCGGGTCCAGGCGCTCGAACAGGCCTTCGTCACAGCCGCGCAGCAACTCCGGGCTTTCGACTTCGACCACGTCCCAGCTGGTGTGACCGACGTCGACCATGGCTTTGATCTTCGACAGTTCACCGTTGTATTCGCCGGCAACGACGCGTCCTGCACCGCTGGCGTTGAAAGGTTGGAAATAGGCCTTGTCCTGGGCCTGTTTGGTGGCACCGCCAAAGGAGATGACGGTGAGGCTCTGCGGCGCGGCCTGAACGGCACCGCACAGTAACGCCAAGGCAAAGGGAACACTGCAACGCAAGGATCTGGACATGGATCTGTTCCTCAGGAAAGCCGGCTCGCCCGTACGAGCCGGCGTACGGGGGCTTACAGCAGACCGTATTCGCGCGCAGTGCGGTCTACGGCGATACGGGTCTTGTCGACCAGCTCATCGATCTCGGCTTTGCCGGCGACCAGGGCCGGAGCCATGATCATCCGGCCCAGGGTCGAGCGAATGATCAGGCCTTCTTCGAAGCCGATGGTGCGGCAACGCCAGGCCATGTCGTTTTCATTGGCAAAGCGTTTGCGGCTGGCTTTGTCTTCGGCAAATTGCAGCGCTGCGACCAGGCCGGTGCCTTGTATTTCGCCAATCAGCGGGTGATTACCGAACACCTCGCGCAGGCAGCGCTGCAAGTACGGACCGGTGTCCTGCTTGACCTGGGTGACAATGCCTTCGTCACGCAGGGCCTTGAGGTTGGCAATCGCCACGGCCGCCGCCACCGGGTGGCCGGAATAGGTCAGGCCGTGGGCGAACACCCCGCCCTGCTCCACCAGCACCTGGGCCATGCGTTTGGACAGGATCAGGCCGCCCATGGGGATGTAGCCGCTGGTCAGGCCCTTGGCGATCGACAGGGTGTCGGGTTCGAAACCGAAGTGCTGGTGGGCGAACCACTCACCGGTGCGGCCAAAACCGCCAATCACTTCATCGGCGCACAGCAGCACATCGTATTGGCGGCAGATACGCTGAATTTCCGGCCAGTAGCTCTCTGGCGGGAAGATCATTCCGCCAGCGCCCTGGAAAGGCTCGGCAACAAAGGCGGCGACGTTCTCGGCGCCCAGCTCGAGAATCTTCTCTTCCAGCTGGCGGGCGGCACGCAGACCGAACTCGGCCGGGGTCAGGTTGCCCTCATGGGCGAACCAGTACGGTTCGTCGATGTGCGCGACATCGGGAATCACCCCGCCCATGTCGTGCATGAACTTCATCCCGCCCAGCGCCGTCGCGCCCAGGGTCGAGCCGTGGTAGCCGTTCCAGCGGCCGATCATGATTTTCTTCTGCGGCTTACCGAGAATCTGCCAGTAGCGGCGCACGGTACGGATCAGCACCTCGTTGGCCTCGGAGCCGGAGTTGGTGTAGATCGCGTGGCTGTAGTGGCTCGGCAGCAGGCTGAACAGCAGCTCCGACAGCTCGACCACCGCCGGGTGGGTGGTGTGGAAGAACATGTTGTAGTACGGCAGTTGCTCCAGCTGGCGGCTGGCAGCAACTGCCAGGTCCTTGCGGCCATAGCCGAGGTTGGTGCACCACAGGCCCGACATGCCGTCCAGGTAGCGTTTGCCGTCGTTATCCCAGAGTGCCAGGCCTTCGCCACGGACGATCACCCGCGGGCCTTCTTCGTTCAGGGCTTTCTGGTCGAGAAACGCATGGATGTGGTGCGCCGCATCCAGGGCCTGGTAATCGCCGGTGCTACGGTCGGTGTTCACTTGAGCGGTCATTGCGAGTCTCCTTATTGGTTTTTATCGTTGCCAGCCACGCTTGCGGTTTGCAGCGGCTCAGGCTTGAACAGGGGTTTGCCCATCACGCACTTGATCCACAGCACGGCGATGATCGAGACAATCAGCAGTACCAGGCCGGCGTAGGCGAAAATCGAAAAGGTCATCTCCGGGCTTGGCGACACGTTCCAGATGGCAAAGAGCATGCCGGCGATGCCGAAGATCTGTGGCAGCGGGTAGAACGGTGTGCGGAACGGCCGATGCACCTGCGGATAGCGGCGACGCAGGGCAATCACGTTGATGTGGGTGATGATGTAGGCCAGCAGCCAGGCCAGCGCGGCGGCCAGCAGCAGCTGGTTGATCGCGTCCGGATGGTCGTGCATCAGCAGCAGTGGCAGGCCGGTGATCGCCGCGACGAACAGCACGGCTACCCAGGGCGCGCCGGTACGTTTGCCCTGGCGTTTGAGGATGCCGAACGCCTGGCCGTTGCAGGCCATGCCGAAGAGCATGCGCGGGATCGCGGCCAACGAGCTGTTGAGGGTGCTGCAGGTGGCGGTGATTGCCGCGGTGACCAGGAACACCTTGCCGGTTTCACCAAACACGGTGGTGGCGAACAGGTAATGCGGCAGGCCGTTGCTGGCCAGCTCCGCCTGGGGCACGGTGAGCAAGGCACCGAAGGCATACAGGGCGATGATCACAAAGATGATGGTCAGGCCGAGCATCATCGAACCGGGGATGTTGCGTTCCGGGCGCCGGGTTTCTTCCACCAGCGGGCAGACGAACTCGGCACCGACAAAGCCCCACACCGCCATCGCCGTCAGGGCAATCACCCCAAGCCCCAAGGGGTTCCAGCCCGCGCTTTCAAACAGGCTCGGGTTGGGCGAGACGATATCGCTGTTCATCGCGCTCAGGCCCATCACCAGCAGCACCACCACCATGACCACGGCCAGTACCGTCTGCAGCCGGGCGAAGATGTCGATGTTGAACAGGTTGAGCACGGTGAACAGGGCCAGCACCGCGAGGGCCACGGTCAGCGGCGGCATCGAGTGCGGGTAGACCTTGTCGATGATGAATTCCATCAACAGCAGCTCTGCCGACAAGGCGAACATTGCCACTACCACGTAACCGGAAAAGGTCGCGAGGATGGCCGGGAATTGGCCGATGGCCACCTCGGTGTAGCTGCTCAGGCTGCCAGCACGGGGGATCATCAAGGCCAGCTCGGAGAACGAACAGGCGTAGCTCAAGGCCAACAGCCAGGCCAGCGCCAGGGGCACGATGAAACCGGCCCCGGCGATACCGACGCCTTGCAGCATCAGCACCATCACCCCTTGCGACACAACCAGGCCGATGGCCACCGCCAACAAGGCGGTCAGGCCCAGTTTCTTGCTACTCACAGGCGGCGCCAGGGCGCCTGTGGACACGCTTGCATTACTGTTCATCGGTTGCTCCGTGTTTTTGTTTTATTTGGAAGAACAGATTGTTTCGCGGGGCAAGCCCGCTCCCACAGGGGCTGCTTTTCTTGTGGGAGCGGGCTTGCCCCGCGATGAGGCTGTCAGCCGCGCAGCTGAATCCAGGTGGTCTTGAGCTGCGTGTACTTGTCGAACGAATGCAGGGAAAGATCCCGGCCAAACCCCGATTGCTTGCCACCACCAAAAGGCACGCTGACATCCAGGGCATCGACGGTATTCACCGACACCGTGCCGGCGTTCAGCCGCCGTGCCACGCGATGCGCGCGGTTAAGGTCATCGGTCCACACTGAAGCGGCCAGGCCATAGATGTGATCGTTGGCCAGGGCCACCGCCTGGTCTTCGTCATCGAACACGCTGACCGCCAGCACCGGGCCGAACACTTCTTCGCGAGCCAGGGTCATGTCGGCGGTGACGCCGGTGAAAATCGTCGGTTCGATGAAGTTGTCCGAGCCATCGAAACTCAGTTGCCGACCGCCACACACCAGTTGCGCGCCTTCGCCCCGGGCCTGCTCGATGTACTGCAGGATCCGCTGGGTCTGCCGGGCATCGACAATGGCACCGGCGCTGCTGGCTGGGTTCAGCGGGTTGCCGGGTTGCCACTGGCGGGCCTTTTCGATCAGGCGCTGGACGAACTCATCGGCAATCGAGCGCTGCACCAATAGCCGAGAATTGGCCGAACAGACTTCACCCTGGTTGAAGAAGATTCCGAACGCGGCCTTCTCTGCCGCCAGGTCGAGGTCCTGACAATCGGCAAACACCAGGTTCGGGCTCTTGCCACCGCACTCCAGCCACACTTGCTTGAGGTTCGATTGCGCCGCGTACTGCATGAAGTACTTGCCGACTTCGGTGGAACCGGTGAACACCAGGGAATCGACGTCCATGTGCAGGCCCAGCGCCCGCCCAGCCTCCTCGCCCAGCCCCGGCACGACGTTGAGCACGCCTGCCGGAATACCCGCCTCCAACGCCAGTTCGGCCAGGCGCAAGGCCGAGAACGGCGACTGCTCGGCGGGTTTGAGCACCACACTGTTGCCGGCGGCCAGGGCCGGGGCGAGTTTCCACGCGGCCATGTCCAGCGGGAAGTTCCACGGCACCACCGCCGCGATCACGCCCAGCGGCACACGGGTGATGGTCGCCAGCGCATTGCTGGCCGTCGGTGCCACCTGGTCATACAGCTTGTCGAGGCTTTCGCCGTACCAGGCAAACACATGGGCGGCGCCCGGTACGTCGATGTTCCAGGCATCCATCACCGGCTTGCCCATGCTCAGTGAGTCGAGCAAGGCCAGCTCATCGCGGTGTTCCAGCATCAGCTGCGACAGGCGCAGCAGCACTTTCTTGCGCTCGGCGGGTGCCATCTTCGCCCAGGGCCCCTGTTCGAAGGCACGGCGGGCACTGCTCACCGCCTGGTCGACGTCGGCCTGGCCGCAGGCGGCGACGCGGGCCAGCACGCGGTTGTTGGCCGGGTTGATGACCTCAAAGCGCGCGCCACTTTGCGCGTGATGCGGCTCACCGTCGATCAACGCGGTGTCAATCAGCCGTTGTTGCGCGGCGAGGGTCGTCCAGCATTTGAAATCGTTCACTGCAGACTCCTTGTTGTTATCCGTTGTTGGAGAGGTACACAGCCAGCCGGTCCATCAGGCGGTCACAGGCCGCCATCTGCTCGACACTGACGAATTCGTCGGGCTTGTGCCCTTGCTCCATGCTGCCGGGGCCACAGACCACGGCGGGGATTCCGGCCTGGTCAAACAGGCCGCCTTCGGTGCCAAAGGCCACGGTGCTGAAGTCGTCACTGCCACACAGCTGCGCAATCAGTTGCGCGGCGGCGCTTTCGGGTGCTGTAGCCAGGCCCGGATAGGCCGAAATCGGTTCGAAGCGGATGGCGGTGTCGGCCTTGACCGCCTGCATGGCGGGCAACAGCGTTTGCTCGGCGTAGGTCTGCAGTTCGTCGAGTACCGTTTGCGGTTCGAACGCCGGCAAGGCACGGACCTCGAAGTCGAAGCGGCAGTCGGCCGGGACAATGTTCAACGCCGTCCCGCCCTCAATCACCCCGACCTGCACCGTGGAATAGGCCGGATCGAAACGCTGGTCGTGGTGCTCCGGTGCAGCCAGACGCTGGCCGATCTCACCGAGGCGGCCAATCAGTCGCGCCGCCTGTTCGATGGCATTCACGCCATAGGGTGCATAGGCCGAGTGGCACGGCGCGCCTTTTACATGGCAACGCATGGCCAGCTTGCCCTTGTGGCCGAGCACCGGCTTCAGTTCGGTCGGCTCGCCGATCAGGCACAGCGCCGGTTGCTTGATGCGCTGTGGCAACACTTCAAGCAGGCTGCGCACGCCCAGGCAACCGACCTCCTCGTCATAGGAGAACGCCAGGTGCACAGGCCGGCGCAGTGGGCTTGCCAGGAACACCGGCACGGCAGCCAGCACCGAGGCCAGATAGCCCTTCATGTCCGCGGCGCCGCGCCCATAGAGCTTGCCGTCGTGCTCACTCAGGGCAAATGGCTCAACCGTCCAGGCCTGACCGTCCACTGGCACTACGTCGGTATGCCCGGACAGCACCACGCCACCCTCCACCGCCGGACCGATGCTGGCCAGCAGGTTGGCTTTGCTGCGTTCGGCGTTGTAAATCAGCTCGCAGCTCACGCCCAGACCTTGCAGGTAGTCACGCACGAACTCGATCAAAGCGAGGTTCGAGTCGCGGCTGACCGTGGCAAAGCCGATCAGCCTGGCCAGCAAGGCGCGGCTGCGCAGCTCACTCATCGCCCGGCACTCCATAGCTCGGCGCCAGGGTCGGGTTCAGCGCGCGGGTCAGGTAGTCCTGCAGTTGCGGCTCATAAGCGCTCCAGAGTTTCTGCAGCTCACCGATGGGATTCTCGTCGGCCCAATCCACACGCAGATCGACAATCGGCCAGACCAGCTCGCCGACCACCGACAACGCCGCCGAATGCACCGCCCCCGCTTCCCCGCCGGCGTCCTGCCCGGCTTGCAGTGCCGTCAGCAGCCGCGCCGCCAGGCAGCCTTCGCTGGCTTCGAACGCGGCGACCATACGCTCGATCACTGCGGTGTTGGCCAGCAGGTTGCCGGCGGCGACACACTGCTCACCGGCCAGGGCGTTATGCGTACCCAGGGTGTGGTTGCCGCTGAACACCGCAGTACGGCCCTGGGCATCGACGACCGCGACCTGGCGATACTGGCTGTAGCCGTTGCGGGTCAGTGCATGGTCCAGTGCCTGATGCGGCGCCAACCCTTCACCCAGGGCATCCAGTACCTGCGGCCCGAGGGCTGGCAAGGTGATGTTCTGGCTCGATACCGCGCCCACTCCCGAGCGCAGCCAGGGGCAACGGGCGCCCACGGCAATGCTCGATGAACTGATGGCAATTCCCAACTGACCGGTTTCGGCGCAGCGGCCGACGATGGAAAAGGTCATGGCACGCTCCTTATTCGGGGATGACCGCGATCACGTCGATTTCCATCAGCCACTGCGGCTGGCCGAGGGCACTGACCACCAGCCCGGTGGAGATCGGGAACACGCCTTTGAGCCACTTGCCGACTTCCTGGTACACCGGCTCGCGGTAGCGCGGGTCGATCAGGTAGGTGGTGGTCTTGACGATGTGGCTCAGGTCGCTGCCGGCCTCTTCCAGCAGTTGTTTGACGTTACGCATGGCCTGCTCGGCCTGCGCCCGTGGATCACCGAGGCCCACCAGTTGACCGTTGAAATCGGTGCCGACCTGGCCTCGGACATACACGGTATTACCGGCGCGCACTGCCTGGCACAGGTCGTTGTCCAGGGTCTGGTTCGGGTAAGTGTCTTTGGTGTTGAACATGCGGATGCGAGTATGAGTAGGCATCAACGGACTTCCATAAGGGCGGCTGATTGAGGGGTGGTCTCGGGAGTAGCGGCCTGGTGTTGCGAGGCATCCCGGTAGTCGAAATAGGCGCGCTGCTTGATGATGTGCTCGGCGATATGCCGGGCGTCGTGCCACACGCCCCAGATAAAGGCCGAGCCGCGACGGGCCAGCCATGGCAGGCCGACGAAGTAGATGCCCGGCTCGCTGGACACCCCGCGCTGGTGCTGCGGTTTGCCGTCGGCCTTGAAGGCATCGACCTGCAACCAGTCGTAATCGACCGAATAACCGGTGGCCCAGATGATCGTGGTGATGCCGGCCTTGGCCAGGTCCAGTTCGAGGACCGGGTTGCTCAGGCACTCCGGGTCGGGGAGCATGATCCGCGCTTCCGGCTCTGGCGGCAGGTCCAGGCCATTGTCGGCAATGTAGGCGTCGGCAGCGTCGAGCAATGCCAGGTAGTTCTCGTCGCCACGGGCAATGTTGTCGGCAAGGTTCGCCTCGAAGCTCACCACGCCGTCCTTGAATGCCTGGGTCAGGCCAACCAGGGTGATGCCCTGCTGCGCCAGGCGGCGGAAGTCCACGGTATGGCCACCGCGGGCGCCGCTGACGGCGATGGTGACGTGCTCTTTGCCCGGTTGCACACCCTCGGCATCCCACAGGCCAAGCACCCCCAGCCACCAGCAGAAATCGCGGTTGCGATAGGCACGCGGCGGACGATCGTGGGCACCCACCGACAGGTACACCTGCTTGCCGGCGCGCTGCAGTTCATCGGCGATCTGTACGCCTGATGAGCCGGCACCGACCACCAGTACGGCGCCTTCGGCAAGTTGCTCGGGGTTGCGGTAGTCGGCAGAGTGAATCTGCGCAACTTTAGCGTCGGCAGGAGCAATGCCAGGAATGACCGGACGCTGGAACGGGCCGGTGGCGACCACCACATTGCGGGCCTCGACGACACCGTCCGAGGTTTCAACGGTGAAGCCCGGGCGACCGACATTGCGTTGCACCTTGGTGACATCGACACCGGTACGTACCGGCGCATTGAATTTTTCTGCGTAGGCTTCGAAGTAGTCGGCCACCTGGTCTTTCGGCGCGAAAGCATCGGGGTCGAGCCCCGCAAACTCCAGGCCCGGGAAGCGGTCATGCCAGGCCGGACCATTGGCAACCAGCGAATCCCAGCGCCCGGTACGCCAGGCTTCGGCGATACGCTTGCGCTCCAGCACCAGGTGCGGCACGCCGAGTCGGCTCAGGTGTTCGCTCATGGCCACACCGGCTTGCCCGGCGCCCACTACAAGCGTGTCTATTACAGTCTTATTGTTTGTCATCGCTGCGCCCTACTGAGGTTTCCCACGGGGATCGCCGTGGGTGGGTGTAGGCCGCATTCTGTGCAAAGGCTTGGAAAGGCGAAATTATGATTTATGTAGTTGCTAGAGAGTAAAAAACTACGACGTTCCGTAACGCCCCTGGTACACGGCACGAGGCCTTGACGGGCGATGCACAAGGGCCTTGAATAGCTGCGTTTTTCAACCGGACGCCAGGCTCATGCCCTTCACTATTCGCCCTGCCCGCGACGACGACGCACCGCTGCTTCCCGCTGTTGAGCATTCTGCAGCGCAAGCCTTTCTGAGCTGCGAAGGCTTACAGTGGATCGCCAGCGATGACGGGCTCAGCCCCGAACAGCATCGAGCGTTCATCAGCGCCGGTTGCGCTTGGGTGGTGGTTGATGAACATGACCAACCCCTGGGTTTTCTCTGTGGCCAGGCGTGCAGCGAAGAGTGGCATATAGTCGAATTGTCGGTAGTGCAAGCGCTCCAGGGGCAGGGACAGGGACGCCGATTGATCGCTGCGGCCGCAGCCCGGGCGCAGGCACAAGGTTTTGCCGCGCTTACGCTGACCACCTTCGCCAAAGTGCCATGGAATGCCCCCTTCTATGCGCGTCTGGGATTCGAACTGCTCTCTGCGCAACAGTGCAGTGACTTTCTGCAACGGCAGTTAGCCACTGAGCACGCTCACGGGCTGACAGATCGCTGCGCGATGCGCCTGGATCTTCAGCGCGTGTCCTGAACCTGCTCTGCCAATTTTTCCGCCTGACGCAACTGCGCCTCCAACTTGCCGATCAGTTGCAACTGTTGACGCAGTTCCGTCACCCGTTCGGCCAGACTCAACGCCAGGTTCTGGTTCTGCTTCTCCAGCTCATCCCGCGAACCATTAAGTTGCGCCAGGTTCACCTCCAGTCCCTGGATCTGCGCCTGGCGCCGCTCGCTCTGGGTCTTGAGTGTGCGCTGGGCATCCTTGAGCGTACGGATCTGTACCAGTAAACCTTCGTTGTCGCGGTTCAGACGGGTCAGTTCGTCCTGCTTGACGATCAGGGTCTGCTGCAACTGACGCACTTCCACTTGAAGCTGCTGCACCTGCCCTTCGTGACGGCGTTGTTCCTGCTCGCGCTGTTCGCGGCTGGCATTGCGATAGTGCTCCAGGGCATCACGGGCATGCTGATGCTTGTCTTCCAGCGAGGCAATCTGCTCATCCTTGTCGGCCAGGCGCAGGTGCAACTCACCTACCGCCTGATTGAGCGTGGCGTTACGGGTCTGTTCGGTTTGCAAGGCACTGCGGGTGGTGGCCAGTTCGGCAGACTCGCTGGCGAGCGCCGCTGCCTGGATTTCATGCTGCTGTTGCAGCGCCGCCAGCGCCTGCTGACTGATCTGTACCTGGGCCAGCAAGGTTTGCCGCTGCGCCTCGAACGCGCTGCGCGCCTCCTCGATCCGCACCTGCCCTTCCTCACGTACCTGCTCGGCCAGTTGCTCGACCAGTGTCGCCAGTGCATCGCTGAGATTTGGCGCGCTGACGGGTGATGCCGGGTACTGGTTATCCAGCTCTTTCAGGTAACGGTGAATGGTGGTTTTCGAGCCGGTATTGCCCAGTTCGATACGTACGGCATCGATGCTCGGGTGTACCCCGCGGGCCAGCAGCGCCTGGCGTGCTTTCTGCACTACCGCCTTGTTGATACCGCCGCGCGCCATGGATACTCCTACTATTTCGTATTGTGGTACGTACTATGTATTTACATGGTATCTCAGTACTCGAAACCATGCTTGAAAAAGTCATTTCTAAGATTAAATAATCACGGCTTATCGCATCTTAAGCTCAAAAACGCGCAAGGAATCGCACTACGAGCGTGCGTAGATCGTCTAGGCGAAAGGGATGTCTATCGTCGGTCGCGTGTAACGGACCAGAAAGGAGTATCGACCTGCCGACAGTATCGGCAGGTCGAGGGGTGATGCCTTAGCGCTTGGCCTTGAGCTGTTCGAACGACTTGACCATGTCGGTCGCCCAGCCATCGAGCACGGCCTTGGCGTCTTTGGCGGTCATCACTTGATCGGAGTTTTCCAGCTCGGCACCGGCACCCTTGCGCACCACTTGGGCAACCACTTTGTTATTGCCGGCATCGATGAACTGCGCTTCGGTCGACAGGCTGGTGTCCTGATCACGAATACCGGTGACCGTACTGACACCCGCAGCGACCAGTGCGATCGGAATCACTTCATAAGGACGCAGGCCCTTGGTCTTGGCGCTCACCGCAGTGATCGCCGGACGCACGACCAACACCCCTGGGCCCGGGCCTTTGGCCAGCGGCAAGACTTTGGAAAACTGGGTTTGCAGGGCCTGATTGTAGTACCGGGTGATGCCCTGCAAGGTGGCGTCCGGGATCTTCTCCGTCGCTTGTGGCTTGGGATAGAGCTGGCTTGGTTCGATATAAACGCTACTGAACTTGTTCACGTTAACGTTTGGGTCAATCCAGCGCATGACCGCTGCACCGGAGGGAGACTTCTCTTCCTTCAGGGCGCTGTAGTCCTTGAGAAAACCGGAATACTGGTCCGACTCAACGTATTTACTGGCGCACCCCGAGAGCACCAGAGAAACTACACATAACGATGCGGCAAGTGATTTGAGCTGCATAATGAAACTCCGATTTAGCCAGCCAGCTGAGGTCTGAAACAACGAACGTCATTGATCGTACGGATTGTGGCTGCAGTCCATCTGCCACCGCCATCCCCCATGATTGGTGTGTCGAGGCGGCTTTTTCAGCCCGTTATCGGCACCGCCGGTCATGGTTAAACGTAGTAGGTTTTCATTGATTGGCTACGGCTGAACCCCTTGATCGTTGAAAAACTTGCCTGCGCCACCTGGCCATAATCACGTCAATCAACCGCTAAGTGTATGCTGCGCGGCCAGCTCACCCGGCCGAACCACGCCCCACCGGCAATCGTGACAGTGATCACCAGGCCATACACCACGAACGCCGCGCCTTGCGCGATGAACACGTGCGCCAGCTCTCCCCCCCCAACGCAACGCAAGCCATCCGCCGAGGCCAGCCACAACCAGGCGTGCGAGATTGCCAGTCACCGGCCAGAACAGGCGCCCTGCCCCTTGCGAGGCGAAATGCAACACCTGGCCCAGGCCGAAGAAGCCGTACAACGGCCCGACGATCTGTAGGTACTGGGTGCCGGCTTCGAGCATGGCGGGCTCGTTGCCGAACAGCAGCAGCCAGGTATGCGGGAAGAACGCCGCTGACAGACCGATCGTTTCAGTTATCGCAAAGGTTATCGCAGCGCCCACCCACGCGGCTTTGAGCGCGCGCTCCCGGTCGCCGGCACCGATGCAGGTACCAACCATGGCCAACAGCGGCGCACCAAAACCGAATGCCAGTGGCACCAGCAAGTACTCCAGGCGTGCGGCGGTACCGTAGCCCGCAATTGCGTCCGGGCCGAACTGCCCCGACAACGCCGTGGCGATGCCTATGGACAGGTTAGTGGCCACCGTTGCAATCATGCCGACCATGCCAATGTGCAGGATGTCGCGAAACAGTGACCAGCGAAGTCGCACGTTCATCAGCGTCGGCTTGAGCAGGCTGCGCGATGAGCGCAGGTACATCCACAACGCGAGCGTGCCACCGAGATAATAAAGAAGCAGCGCCGCAGCGCCTCCGGCAATGCCCATGCCGGGAATCGGCCCCCAGCCGAAGATGAGCAAGGGTGACAGCGGAATCAGTACCACAGCCCCTGCAACCGTCACATAGGCGGGCACGGCCATGTTGCCTGTACCGCGGATCAGCGCAGACAGCGCATTGAACAACCACACCAGCACCGAACCTGCAAATACCCAGTGCGAGTAGACCAGCGCCGCCTCAAGGGACGCCCCGGTGCCGCCCATTTGCGTATAGAGCCAGCGCCCTCCCAGCAGGAGGGTCAGCGTGAATACAAGGCCGAATCCCAGGGCAATGAGCAGGGCGTGCAATACCAGCGCATCGGCATCTTCCCGGCGTTTCGCGCCAAGGGCGCGCGCAATCGATGAGGCGATGCCGCCTCCAATCGCCCCTGCGGAGCTCATCTGCATCAGCATGACAATCGGAAACACCAGCGCCATTGCGGCTAGCGCATCGCTTCCAAGCTTGCCGACAAAATAGGTTTCGATCAGGCCGACGGAGGCCTGCACGACCATCACCAGCACATTGGGCAGCGCCAGGCGCAGGACGGTTGGCAGAATTGGCGCTTCCAGCAGCTGGCGCGTGCGCGGATCGATCGCGGTCATGGTTGTCCCTTTGTACGTTTTATTGTTGGGGCTTTACCTCCATTGAATCGTCGGAACAGGAATGAGGAAAATGAACAGTAGAAATTCTACGTATTCATAGTGTGCATGCTCCATCACGCCAGATGGCTGTCCGCACACGCTTTGATCTGTTCACGCAACCATCCCAAGCCTGGATCAGAATCGAACCGGGCGTGCCAGTAGGCAACCAGCTCAGGTGCGGGAAAGTCGACTGGCGGCTCGTGGCAACTGAGGCCGAAGGTCTCGGCGAACGCCTTGGCAATGGGCCCCGGCAGGTTGCAGATGTAACCCGTTTGCGAGGCGATCACCGGCATCGCCATGAAGTTCTGCACCAGTACGCCGATACGACGTGCCAGCCCCTGGGCCTGCAAGGTGTCATCGATAATGTTGCCCTGTCTCTGGTGCGTTTCGATCATCACCTGCGGGCGCTCCAGGTACAGATCGAGCGGGAAGCGTCCGGGTGCCAAACCCTCACGCTGCCAGATCAACGTGAGCAGCGACACCGTGGTGATCGACTCCTGGCTCAAACCGGCCCCCAGGGTCGTCGGCGTGCCGATGACCAGGTCGATTTCGCCGTTCTCCAGCAGCGCTGGCAAGGCATTGTTGGATGGCAGCGGCAGCACCTCGATCATGACGCCGGGTGCTTCTCGGGCGATGTGCTGGATCAAACCCGGCAAGATCAGGAACTCGACGAAATCGCCGGAGGCAATGCGAAACTTGCGCTGCGCCGTTGCCGGCACAAAGGGCGTGGAGCCTTGCAACACATCGTCCAGGCGGCTCAATGCTTCGCGCACCGGGCCGATCAGTTCGGCAGCGCGCGCGGTGGGCACCAGGCTATGGCGACCGGCGACGAACAGTTCGTCGCCCAAGCGCTCGCGCAGGCGCCGCAGCGCATGGCTGACCGCCGGTTGACTGAGCGCCAGGCGCTCCCCGGCGCGGGTGACGTTCTGCGTGTCCCACAGGGTCGCGAAAACCACCAGCAGATTCAGGTCGAGGGTGCGGGTATTAATATTGTGCATGCCTGAAATTCTATCTATTCATTTTTCACACAGTACAGGTTTTGCTGTAGTGGCTCTACCGTTCCTCCAGGAAAAGAGCCCAAGCATGAACAATAAAAAATCCCTGCAGATGGGTTGGTTCATTCCAACTATTGGCGACACCACTGCTTTCAGCGATCCGA
Source organism: Pseudomonas sp. GZD-222 (assembly GCF_049310525.1). Taxonomy (NCBI): domain Bacteria; kingdom Pseudomonadati; phylum Pseudomonadota; class Gammaproteobacteria; order Pseudomonadales; family Pseudomonadaceae; genus Pseudomonas; species Pseudomonas sp. GZD-222. The sequence goes on along the minus strand of NZ_JBMOWO010000108.1, from coordinate 72,256 downwards.
GCAAAAGCATTCCGCAGTCCATGGAGCATTTCGAACGGGTTGCCGTCGCCGCCGAACAGGCCGGCTTCGACTACGTACTGGTCCCCGTTACCCCCTTCTGTTGGGATGCCTGGGTGACGGCCTCGTTCGTTATCGCCCGCACGCAGAAAATCAAAGCGCTGGTGGCGGTGAAGCCTGGCTTCATTCATCCGGTCGCCCAGGCCAAGATGTTCGCCACCTTCGACCAGCTGTCCAAAGGACGTATCTGCATCAATCTGATCGCCGGCCTCAGCGAGAAAGATGCGTACGCCGAGGGCCAGGTTGTCTCCAAAGAAGGTCGCTACGAACAGTTGGAAGAAGAAGTCGAGGTGATGAAGCGCCTATGGACCGAGGAAGGCGTGGAGTACCAAGGCAAATACCACCAGGTACACGGCCCGAAAGTCATCCCCGCGCCTTTCCAGCAACCACATCCGCCGTTCTTCCTCGGTGGTGGTTCGGAGCAGGCAGCGGAAATTTCCGCCAAGCATTCCTCCGTACACCTGTTCTGGGGCGACTACCCGGAGCGTATCGCCGAACAGATCAAGGAAATGCGCGAGCGCGCGGCCAAATATGGCCGTGGCGAAGAAATCGAATTTGCCATGCGCCTGCAGATCATCTGCCGGGAAACCGAGGAAGAAGCCTGGGCCGCGGCTGACACCCTGGTCAACGGCGCCGACCCGACCTGGACCGAACAGGTCAAGACCATGATGGCCGAGTCCGTTGCCAACCAACGGATGAAAGAACTCTCGAAAACCGCCGGACGCAAGATGACCCCGCACCTGTGGACCGGCATCACCGAAGTGCGCCCCGGTGCCGGTATCGCCGTGGTGGGCAACCCGCAGCAGGTCGCCGAGCAGCTGCTGGCATTCGTCGATGCCGGTTGCAGCGGTTTCTGCCTGTCCGGCTACCCACACCACGAAGAAGCAGAGCGCTTCGGCCGCCTGGTGATGCCGCTGCTCAAGCGCTGAGCCCCTGCACGCCTGACACTCCAGCCCAATAACAATCAGCCGCCGGTACATCCGGCGGTAACCGGAGTCCACCTCAATGAACAGCAACCCGTTCGATCCCAAGCAGTTCCGCCAGGCGCTGGGCGCCTTCACTACCGGCGTGACCATCGTCACCACCCGCGGCGCCGATGGACTGGACTACGGATTGACCGCCAACAGCTTCAACTCGGTATCGATCGATCCGCCAATGGTACTGTGGAGTATCAACAAGGATTCCTCCTCGGCCCATGCCTTCACGCAGGGCTCGCACTTTGCCGTGCACATCCTGGCAACCGACCAGGAACCGCTGTCCAACCGTTTCGCCAAAAGCAGCACCGACAAATTCAGCGGTCTCGACCTGCAACGCGGGCCCAGCGACATTCCCCTGCTCGATGGCTGCTCGGCGCGCTTCCAGTGCAAGACCACTTATCAGTACGAGGGCGGTGACCACATCATCCTGGTCGGTGAAGTGCTGGCGTTCGACCGCTTCGACAAGGCGCCGCTGGTGTTTCACAGCGGCGGCTACCGACGTCTGCTGCCGGCTGCCGCGCAGGGCCAGCAAGGCGTGAGCTACGGCGAAAACTGGCTAGGTTTCCTGCTTGGCCGCGCCTATTACCAACTGCAATTGCCGATTCGCCAGCAACTCAGAGCCATGGGCATGCAGGATCACGACTTCGAGCTGCTGGGCATCCTCAGCTTCAGCGAAGGCCGGACCCTGGACGAGCTGTTCCAGCTGTTCGAGTTCACCGGCAAGGTGCTGGCCGAGGAACAGTTAGCGCAGTGGCTGCAGAAGCAGTTGCTGAAGCTGGAAGACAATCGCGTGCTGTTCACCGCCAAGGGCCGCCAGCTGGCCATCCAATGGCTGGCTTACGCCAAAGCCGCCGAGATGGCTGCCTTGGAAACGCTGTCTTTCGACGAGGCGCAACAACTCAAGCTCTTGCTCGGCCGGGTCATCCAGCACACTGGCGCCGAGCTGCCCGCGCACTGGCGCAAGGAAAACATCTGGCAGGACAACAACCTCTGGCAGCAACCCGACGCCATTACCTCGGCGCGCTAACGCAGCACCGCGCGGCGATGTGCACGCCGCGCGGCCTCGATGATAAGAAAAAGCCCACGAGGTAACCGTCGATGACGAGTACAACAACGATGAAAGCCACGGTGATGCCCTGCGCGGCACATTTGCTGCCCAGCCGTGGCCGTGCCAACTATGCCCTTTGCGTTCTCCTGCTTGCCTACGTCTTCTCAATCATGGACCGCCAGGTGCTGAGCCTGCTGGTCGGGCCCATCCAGCAAGCACTGCACGTCAACGACACCTGGATGGGCATGCTCCATGGCTTCACCTTCGCGGCCTTCTACTCCCTGGCCGGCCTGCCGATCGCGCGCCTGATCGACCGCGGCAACCGCCGCCTGATCATCGCTACCGGCATCGGCCTGTGGTGCCTGGCCACCGCCGCCAGCGGCCTGGCCACGGAATTCTGGCACCTGCTGCTGGCTCGCGTCGGTGTCGCGGTCGGTGAGGCGGTACTGCTGCCGGGAGCCGTGTCGCTGATCAGCGATCTGTTCGTGCCGGAAAAGCGCGGCCGCGCACTCGGCGTGTTTGGCGCTGGCGGCCCGGTCGGCGTCGGCGGCGGTCTGCTGGCCACGGGTCTGGTACTCGGTTACTTCAGCGCCCATCCCCTGACCCTGCCGCTACTCGGCACCCTGGCGCCGTGGCAGACCACACTGATGTCGATCGGTCTGCCGGGCCTGTTCATTCTACTGCTGATGCTCGGTGTGCCTGAGCCGCGACTGCATCGCCGCGGGCGAATCGCTGCGGCCCCTGCTGCGTCGGCGGTACCGCTGGGGGACGTGCTGGCGTTCCTGCGCGCCAACCGGCGCACCTTCGTCGCCATCATTGTCGGCATGGGCTGCTACAACGCTGCGGTGTATGCCGGCGGCGCCTGGGTTCCCAGCTACCTGGTCCGCGAGTTCGGCTGGAGTTATGCCAAGGCCGGCACGTTCATGGGGCTGATCATGTGCGTCAGCTCGCCGCTCGGTGTGCTCGGTGCCAGCTGGCTGGGTGAGTACTGGCGTCGCCGCGGCAGGAGCAATGGCAACCTGCACGTCGCAATTATTGCCAGCATCGTCCTGCCGCTGTTCGCCACGCCCTTGCTGCTGGCACCCAGCGCCGCTGTTGCGCTGCCGTTTCTGGCCTTCACCGCCGCCGTCTGGGTCTGCCTGTTCGGCATTGGCCCGGCGTTGATCGTCGAGATAGCGCCGGCACCAATGCGCGGACAGTTCATCGCCCTGTTCACCGGTGTGCTCAATCTGCTCGGTGTTGGCATCGGCCCGGTTGCGGTGGGGTTGATCACCGACTACTTGTTGGTCGACCCCGCCGCCATTGGCTACTCGATCCTGATCGTCACCCTGATCGCTTGCGTGCTGGCCTGCCCACTGCTGCTGCGCGCCCGCCACAGCTTCAAGCTCACCGCCCTGCGCGCCCGCGAATGGCAGCCTGCCAGCGCTGGCGCGACCTAACCCCTGCAACCAACGAGAACCTTCATGAATACCATCAAAGGCAGCTGCCTGTGCGGCAGCATCCACTATTCCAGTCCCCTCAACCCGCTGTCCGTTGCGGTCTGCCATTGCAGCGACTGCCAGAAACAGTCCGGCAGCGCATTCTCGATCAATCTGCTGGTGCCGGCCGCAAGCTTCGTGGTCGAGGGCGCGCGCCCCGGCAGCTATACCAAGGCCGGCGGTAGCGGCCTGCCGGTCAAGCGCTACTTCTGCAGCGACTGCGGCTCGGCCCTGTACTCCGAAATCGCCACGATGCCCGGCGTACTGGCGGTCAAGGCCGGCACCCTGTCCCAGCCGGCCAGCGCCACGCCGAACCTGCACCTGTGGTGCGCCTCGGCACAGCCCTGGGTGGTGATCGACCGCACGCTGCCGTGCTTCGAGCAAGCCCCGACCGAGTAACCCCGTAGCACCAAACCTGAGAGCGACTACATGAAAACAACAACAATACTCGTGCAAGCCGGCGCCCTGGCGCTTTCGCTTTTGGCCACGGCCGTGATGGCCAAGGTCTCTCCCGAAGAGGCCGCACAGCTCGGCACTACCTTGACGCCCATCGGCGCCGTCAATGCCGCGAACGCCGACGGCAGTATCCCGGCCTGGACCGGCGGCCTGCCAACAACGGCAGGCACGGTGGACAGCAAAGGCTTTTTGAGTGACCCGTTTGCCAACGAAAAGCCCCTGTTCGTGATCACCGCAGCCACCGCTGAAAAATACAAGGACAAGCTCACTGCAGGCCAGTTGGCGATGTTCAAGCGTTATCCTGACAGCTACAAAATCCCGGTCTACCCCACCCACCGCACTGCTGCATTGCCGTCGGACATCTACTCGGTGATCAAGGCCAGCGCGGTGAAGACCGAAGAAGTGGATGGTGGTAACGGCCTGAGCGGCTTCTCCGATTCCCGTTACTATGCGTTCCCTGTGCCGAAGAACGGCATCGAAGTGTTGTGGAACCACATGACCCGCTATCGCGGCGGAAACCTCAGCCGCCTGGCAACCCGCGTGCAACCGCAGGTTGATGGTGGCTTCAGCATGATCAAGATAGAAGATGAAATCTCCTACCCCCGTGAACTGCCTGACCTGGACAAGAACAAAGCCGATAACATCCTCTTCTACTTCATTCAGCGGGTGACCGGCCCCGCCCGCCTCGCCGGTAATGTACTGCTGGTGCACGAGACCATCGACCAGGTCAAAGATCCGCGCGGCGCCTGGGTGTACAGCGCCGGCCAGCGCCGTGTGCGCCGTGCACCACAAGTGGCGTATGACGGCCCGGCCACTGCCGCCGATGGCATGGCCACCGCCGACAACTTCGACATGTTCAACGGCGCGCCTGACCGATACAGCTGGGAGCTGGTCGGCAAAAAGGAACTCTACATCCCGTACAACAGCTACAAGCTCGACTCACCGAGCCTGAAGTACGCCGACATCCTCAAGGCCGGTCATATCAACCAGGACCTGACCCGTTATGAACTGCACCGCGTCTGGGAGGTAGTTGCCAAGGTCAAGCCAGGGCAACGGCATATCTATTCGACACGACACATGTACTTCGATGAAGACACCTGGCAGTTGGCCGAAGTGGACCATTACGACGGCCGCGGACAACTCTGGCGCGTGGGCGAAGGGCATGCGCAGCAGTACTACCACAAGCAGGTGCCGGCCTATACCGCTGAAGTGCTCTATGACCTGCAGGCCGGCCGCTATTCGGTACTGGGCCTGAAGAACGAAGAAAAACGCAGCATTGAATTCGGCGCCGTGGCGTCGGCGAACAGCTACACCCCGGCAGCATTGCGCCAGTCGGGCGTTCGTTAATTCTGTCGCTCAGGTTGCACTGGGTGTTGTTCCTGGCGGCTTGACAGCCGCCTTTTTTGTTTTTCGCGGGCTGCGCCGCAAAGCGTGATTTGCGGCGGGCTTTGGTGGATGTGGTCGGTTGGCGTTAGCGCCGGCGAATCGATACCGTCTGGGCGTTCGTGTACTCCATCAGTCCATCGAGGCCGTTTTCGACACCCATCCCCGATTGTTTGTGGCCACCCAGTGGCGTGTAGGGGTTCAGCTCATGGATTTCATTGATCCACACTTTGCCGGTTTGCAGGCGCAGTGCAATGGCGGTGGCCAGCTCGACGTCCTTGCTCCACACCGAGCCACCCAAGCCATATTCGCTGTTGTTAGCGCGTTCGATGACTTCATCGATGTCACGAAACTTCAGCAAGGGAAGAATCGGCCCGAAGGGCTCCTCGGTGACCACCCGCGAATCTTCCGGCGGGTTGTCGACGATGGTGATGGGGAACAGATAGCCTGGACCTGCAGGCACTTCTCCCCCAAGCAGGACCTTGTGATCTTGCGCTCGAATGTCGGCCAGCAGCTCCTTCAGGCGCTGGAACTGCACGGCATTCTGCACCGGCCCCAGCTGCGTGTCGGGCAGGCTGCCATCACCGACTTTGACGTTGCGAGCGTAGGCAACGATCGCCTTGCTCAGCGGCTCGTAGATGTCTTCATGGATGTACAGGCGCTTGATCGCCAGGCAGACCTGGCCACTGTTGCTGAAGGCCCCCCAGAACAGTTTTTCGGCAGTGTGGGCAATGTCCACATCCGGCAGGACGATTGCCGCGTCATTGCCGCCGAGTTCCAGGGTCAAGCGCTTGAGGTTGCGTGCCGCGCTTTCCATCACCCGCCGGCCAGTGACGGTAGAGCCGGTAAAGGCAATTTTGTCGATGTGCGGATGGCTCGACAGCCATGGGCCGAGATCATCCCCACCGCACACCACATTGACCACACCGACCGGCAACAATTGGTTGATCAGCTCGCCGAGCTTGAGTGTCGCGAGCGGCGTAAAAGGCGAAGGCTTGAGCACCACGGTGTTGCCGGCGATCAGTGCCGGTGCCAGTTTCCACGCGGCCAGCAGCACGGGGAAGTTCCAGGGGACGATGGCACCGACGACACCGATCGGCACACGCAGGGTTTTCACCAGGTGATCGGGACTGTCCTCGATGATCGTCTCGGTCGGCGCCATTTTCGCGAATTCACTGAACCAGGCGGCGGCCGCGCCAATCTCGAAACGCGCGTAGTCCAGAGTTTTGCCCTGTTCACGCGTCAGCAGTTGGGCAAAATCCTCCAGGTGCTCAAGCAGCCGCGCACCGATGGCACTCACCAGTGCCTGGCGCTGCGCAATAGGGGTTGCCGACCAGGCGGGAAAGGCGCAACGCGCCGCCGTCACCGCCGCATCAAGCTGTTCACGGCTGGCGTCGGGCACCTGCGCGATGGTGGCTTCATTGGCCGGATTGATCACCTCGAGATGGCAATCGCTGTCTGTGCCTTGACCATCAATGGTCATCAGGTATCGAGAAGAAAAATCAAGTACTGCGTGGGTCGACATAGCGGCGTACCTGCTGGTTGTTGTAGTGGAGCCTGCAAGCAACAGTACGGCGCCGGTCAACTGAAAAAAAATCGATAGTGAGTAATACAGATATACAGGTTGCCGATATCGGCTCTCCCCCTTTTGGCCTTTCGATAAGGACCCGTGCGATGAACCTGCGCAGTGTCGATCTGAATCTATTGACCGTGTTCGACGCCATCATGGCCGAACAGAACCTGTCCCGGGCCGCCGACAGGATCGGCATGAGTCAGCCGGCAATCAGCAATGCGCTTGCCCGCCTGCGGCTTGTTCTGAAAGACGATCTGTTTGTTCGCACCGGTCATGGCATGCGTGCCACTCCACGGGCTCAGGAACTTGCCACGCCCATTCGCAACGTCCTCGATATGGTTATCACCACACTGACCCAAGGCGCGGCGTTCGACTACACCGTCAGTGAGCGCGTGTTCAATCTGGTGCTGTCGGATTACGGCGAAGTGGTCTTGCTGTCACCGCTCATGCATTGGCTCGACGCGATCGGTGCCAAGGTTCGAATCAATGTCGAAACCTATATGCAAGACGATCTGCGGGAGAAGATGCGCTTCGGCAAGATCGACCTGTGCCTGTGGACCGAGCCGATGCCGGGTGCGGCATTCAACAGCCAGTTGCTGCTCAAGGAGGAACTCTATTCGATGGTGCGTCGCGACCATCCATTGGTGAGCAATCGCCTGACCCTTGAACAATACCTGACACTCAAACACCTGGTTCTGGAGTGGCCGGGGAACAAGAACCTGCGCCCGATTGAACGCATCCTGGAAGATCTCGGTTTAAGCCGTGAGTACTATTTGCGCGTCCACAGCTTCTTCAGCATGCCGTGGATCGTCGCCGGCAGTAACGTGGTCTGCAGCATGCCGTCACGCATGGCCAAGACCTTTGCCGAATTGCATCAGCTGAAGTGTTTCAAGACCCCGCTCGAAGGCCTGGAAATTCCCATGCACCTCAGCTGGCACCAAAGCTTCGAACACGATCCCGCCCACCAGTGGTTACGTAGCGGCATCGCCGCAATTTGCGCCCGCTTGTAAGCGCGTTCGTACGCTTCACTCTTTGGGGTGAGACGAATCACACTTCCGACGCTTACCGGTGTTCGCTGATGCTTATTAACGTGCAGCTCCCCTTCCCTGCATTTGGAGCGCTGCATGAAAATAAAAATAAAACATGCCTGTTTTCGACCGCATACCCTGGCAATCGGCGTTTCCCTGGCATTTACCGGGCACGCCCATGCCGTTGGTTTCAACATCGGCGAAATCGAAGGGACGTTCGACTCCTCGCTGTCGGTAGGCGCCAGTTGGTCGACGGCCAACCCGGATCGGGATTTGATCGGCGCCAACAACGGCGGCAATGGTCTGGCACAGACCTCTGACGACTCGCACCTGAACTTCAAGAAAGGCGAAACCTTCTCGAAGATATTCAAGGGCCTTCACGATCTTGAACTCAAGTACGGCGATACCGGCATCTTCCTGCGCGGGAAATACTGGTACGACTTCGAACTGCAGGACGAACACCGGCCGTTCAAGGACATCGACAACCGCGGCCGCAAAGAGGCGGCAAAGTCTTCCGGGGCGCAACTGCTCGATGCCTTTGTCTACCACAACTATCAAATCGCCGAGCAACCCGGCTCGGTGCGGTTGGGCAAACAAGTGGTCAGCTGGGGCGAAAGCACTTTCATCCAGAACGGCATCAACGCGATCAACCCGGTGGATGTCGCGGCGTTCCGCCGCCCCGGTGCCGAAGTCAAGGAAGGGCTGATTCCGGTCAACATGTTCTACGTGTCCCAGAGCCTGGGCGACAGCCTGTCGGCCGAGGCCTTCTATCAGCTGGAATGGGACCAGACCGTCGTCGACAATTGCGGGACCTTCTTCGCTCAGCCGGACGTGGTGGCCGATGGCTGCAGCGACAACTTGCGGGTGCTGGCCCCGCGCTCGGCAATCCCTGCGGGCGGCTTGGCGGCTTTGCAGCAGTTCTTTGGCGCCGATATCAACCAGGAAGGCGTGCGCGTTCCACGCGGCCCGGACCGCGATGCCCGGGACAGCGGCCAGTACGGCGTCGCCCTGCGCTATATGTCCGATGCCCTCGATACCGAGTTCGGCGCCTACTACATGAACTACCACAGCCGGCAGCCATTCTTCTCGTCGACGGCGGCCAATCAGCAAGTTTACAACGCGGCTCAAGCGCTGCTGACCGGGCCTGCCGCGGCGCTGCGACCGATAGCGGTGGCGGCCAACTCCCAGTACTTCATCGAGTACCCGGAAGATATCCACCTGTACGGCCTGAGCTTCTCCACCACGCTGCCCACCGGCACCGCCTGGCAAGGTGAGATCAGCTATCGACCGAATGCCCCCGTGCAACTGAATACCCAAGACATTCTGTTTGCTGCGGTCGGCCCGCTCGGCGGCCCCGTGCTGCCTAACGCGTCGCTGCTCGATGTCTCCCCCGGGCAGGATCTGCATGGTTATCGGCGCAAGGAGCTGACCCAACTGCAGACCACCTTTACCCATTTCTTCGATCAGGTGATGGGGGCCGAGCGCTTGACCCTGGTCGGTGAGGTCGGTGTGGTGCATGTGGGCGGCCTGGAAAGCAGTTCCCAGGCGCGCTATGGGCGTGATCCAGTGTTCGGTCAAGGGCCGTTACCGGCCAGCGCCGGGGGCACCATCAACACCTGCCGCCAGCTCAATCTGGGCACGGTAGGCGCCAATGGCAAGAACCTGAGCGCATTCTGTGAAGACGACGGCTACACCACCAGCACCTCCTGGGGCTACCGCATGCGCGCCATCTGGGACTACAACAACGTCATTGCCGGGATCAACCTGAAACCCAACCTTGCCTGGTCCCACGACGTCCATGGCTACGGTCCGAACGGCCAATTCAACGAAGGCGCCAAAGCCGTCAGCCTCGGTCTGGATGCCGAGTACCGCAACACCTACACCGCAAGCCTGTCCTACACCGACTTCTTCGACGGTGATTACAACACCTCGGTCGACCGCGATTTCCTCGCCGCCAGTTTTGGCGTCAACTTCTGACAACCGCCCCCTCACCCGCCCCGCAGCCGTGGGGTGGGTGTCTCCCCCAGCCGATATCCGATTGCCTGATATCAGAGCTAGCATTTATCAATTTTTATTGGTTCTACGCCTGTTGTAGTGTCGACTGCCAGCAGAGGTCAGCCCTCTGTTGATGTCGCTCCGTTGATTTCTACAACAATAATGATGAGAGCCACCATGCAAGCCTTGAATTCAAGCACCCTCTGCTTAGAGCCCGTAGATGGCCAGGTCTTGGCCTTTCAGCCCGCAGAGTATGACTACCTTCATCGCGAAGTTCTGGCGTCACTTTCGGACGCGTTGCGCGATGCGCTGCACATTCTGGAGCTCTTGCGTAGCCGCTTGGAATTGTCGGCAACACAACGCTCAATGCCGCTTGAGGACTTGAACAACCGGCCTGAAGCGCACCCGCTTCGCCCTCAATGGCAAGACAGCCACCTCCCGGAACCAGGACGTGCCGTTGAAGCAACCGCGCAAAGTACCCTGAGCGAGCGGGAGTTGACGGTGCTGCGCCTGATTGCCCAAGGCTTGTCGAACCAGGAGATCGGCGAGCACTTGTTCATCTCTCTGCATACGGTGAAAACCCATGCGCGGAAAATCAACTGCAAGCTGGGTGTCGCGCGTCGTACGCAGGCGGTGGCATATGCCAAGGCAATCGGGTTGCTGGCGTGAGAGCGAAGACAACAGGCTCAGCGCAACACCGGCCAGTTCTGGAAGCTCGCCACCTGCACCACCACACAGCCCGGGAACTGACTGCACAGCGCGACAACGCTAGGCTTGGGCGGCACCGGCGCCAGTCCGGCACAAATCATGACCATCAAACTCAACAGCGGAACAGCATAGGCGCGAAGGCTTTTTGTTTTCATTGTCGGCGCTCCTCAACCAGTGAATCGCGGCAATCGGCTCCGGGTCTTGCCGAAGCCGACGGCCCTTGCCTGTTTAACGCTCGTCGACCGTGATGATCTCGCGGCGTTCGGCCATGCTCGCCGGCACCAGGTCTTCATCGGTGAAGAACTGCTGGTACCACTCGCGCAGCTGGTACACCGGGCCGTCGTTCTCGGCCAGTACCGGTTTGTCGATACGGATCTTGTGTTTCCAGATGTCGACGTCCTGGTAGAACGAGGCGCGGTTGCCCATGACATAGGCTTGCGCCACTTCGCGGTTCTGCTCTTCGCTCCAGCCCGGTACGCGCTTGACCATGCAACCAAAGCGCAGCTCGAAGCTGTCCGGGGTCACCGGTACATGGCTGTTGAGCAGAATGGCGTGCACTCGCACTTCACCGAACATCGAGCTCAGGTGAGTGAAATGGGTGGCCGGGCCGTAGTAGGCCGACGGCGCGATCAGGTCACCGCCCAGGCGCTCGGAATCGCCATGGAAAATCTGCTGGCCGATATGGCCTTCGAAGATGTTGGCAAAATACTTGGTCGGCGTGCCGTGCACCGGGCCGAAGTGCTGGGCATCGACGAGGTTGTCGACCAGCTCGCGCGGGTTGGTATCGATGAGCATGTTGTCGATGTTCCACTCATGAATCCACTCGCTGTCGTCCATCTCCTCCAGGTGCGGGATCACCACCCCCTCTTTCGGCGGACGGCCTTCCGGGTTGTTCCAGACGAACAGCAGGTTGTTCTCTTCGCAGGTCAACCAGCCACGGGTCTTGGCCTTGGGCGGAATGCGTTTGCAGTAGGGAATCTCCACACACTTGCCGCTGGTGTCGTACTTCCAGTGGTGGAACGGGCAGACCACGGTGTCGTTCTCGATGGTGCCCTGGGACAGGTCGGCGCCCATGTGTGGGCAGTAGGCGTCGAGAATGCTGATCTTGCCCTGGCTGTCGGCGAACGCCACCAGGCGGGTGCCGAAGATGTTCAGGGTGTGCAGCTTGCCATCACGGTAGTCAGCGGCATCGCCCAGGCAGTGCCAGCCGCGGGCATAGCGGTGAGTGCGCTGGGTGTTTTCGATGCTCAATTCAGCGAGTTTCGTCATGTTCTTATTCTTCCTCTGGTGGAAACTCCGGGTCGAGCGATGCCGGGGCTATCAGCCGGCTCGGTCCCTGCCCGCTATCATTGAGCAGCCGTTGCAGGCTGCTCATCCTTCAAATGGACTAGACCGCTGTCACTGCCCTGCCCGGCGCGCCGCTTCCGGGCCGAAATCACGCGGATTGAAACCGCCCTTGTTGAGCACATAGCCGTTGCGCTGTTCGTTGATCAGGTTGAATGCCAGGTAGCTGCCGGCGTTGAGGTCGTGGTACAGACCAACCCCGGCCTGCGGCACCTGGGACTCGTAGGCATAGAAGTAGTTGACCATCGAGGTGCGCCACAGCTCGCCACGGTTGTCGTAGTTGTCGGCGAGCATCGGGAACCAGGTGTCTTCATCGATGTACAGCTTGCGCTTGCCGTACAGGTGGCGATAACCCGGCTTCAGCGTGCCTTCGAGCTCCCACACGCGATGGCGCTCGTAGCGCATGGCCTCGGGGTTGATATGCCCCGGGGTCAACAGCTCGGCGTACTTGAGGTTGGCCGCGTGCAGGCGATAGGTGTTGTAGGGGATAAACATCTCGCGCTTGCCGACGATCTTCCAGTCGTAGCGCTGACCGGAGCCGTTGAACAGGCGCACCTCGTCGACGGTGATCGAGCCGCCGGAACCGGGGAACGCCATGTCGAAGCCGTAGCCCGGCGACTGCCGGACCCGCCGCGTGCCCGGGTCGTAGCGCCAGCTCTGGCGCGGCTCGGTCTTGTCGTTCCAGAACTCGGTGCCGGTGTTGATCTCGCCCTTGTCACGCTGCGGCAGCAGGGTTTCGTTGAGGTAGAACGAGGAGTTGCCCACGGTTTCGCCGATCTTGCCCGGTTGCAGCGCCGGGGCCAGGTTGCGCGAGTGCACCCGGCCCCAGTTGATATTGCCGTCCTTGAGTACGTAGGCGTTGTCGGAGACGTATTCCTCGGTCCAGGCCCGCAGGGTGAAGGTCGAGGCGTTTTTCAGCAGCTCCAGGCCACTGCGCGGCACCGGGAACGGCGTGCCACCGGTCTTGCCCACCACCCCTTCACCGTCGTCAACCAGGCGCGCGACACTGGCGTTCTCGCGGGTGGCCTCACACACCGAATCGGCGAAGCGGAAATCGCGGTGGGTCGGGTAAATCGGCATTTTGTAGCTGTCGGGATAGAGTTTGAACAAGGCCTTCTGGCCGTCAGACAGGTAGTCGCTGTACTGCCCGAGGTTGGCAGCGGTAATCACGAACAGCGGTTTTTCATCCGGATACGGGTCGACCGGGTGGTTGCCGGTGCCCTTGAACTGCACCTGCGGCGGTACCCCGAGCCACTGACCGCTGTAGGGCGGAATACTGCCGTCGGCATTGCCGCTTTTATCTGCGCCGACGCAAGTCAGCTCGCTGCCCAGGCGTGCGGCATCCTCTGGAGCCGCGTACACAGGGCTGGCGCTGATGCAGCCCAGCAGCATGGCCAGCAACCAGGGGCGGCGATCGGCCTGGGCCTTATGGGCGAAAAGGTCACGCTCGGTCATTGTTGTTCTCCGTGGATTCCGATGGCGGTGGCCCAGTATCGGCAGCGCGACAAAGTGCGGACATCGTCTGCTCGGACTAGCGCGTTTTGGGCGCTTCACGGAATTACGGCCCTGTGCTGCGCTCCGGGTCCCTTCGCTCCGGTGCCCTCCTGAAGTCGCAAAGTTACGGGCGGCGCCTGTGCTGACGCATCTTCGAAACCAGACGCTGGCGGAGCCAGGCTGATGCCATCGCGGGGCAAGCCCGCTCCCACCGGGTTAGCTGGTCTCCCGGTGGGAGCGGGCTTGCCCCGCGATATCGACCTGCCAGTTACATCGCATCGCGGGAAAATCCCACTTCGACGTGTTGATCTTCATCCACGCAAGTTCAGACGCCGCGAACTGCGACTTCAGGAGGCTGAGCGTAGGGCCGTATGCAGGAGCGAGCGGTTTTACCTACTTTTTCCGAGATGTACGGACCGTACACATGGTGGACACGTGTACGGGGACATGGTTGACACTTTCCGGCAGCGTCACCTCACCTAATGGATAAGCTCACAATTACCCAGCCTACCCCGCCACCCTCACGGCAGGCGCTAAAGCACCAGGCGGACCCAGCGCAACCACACTATTGAGCAGGATCCGCACCAGTTCAGTCTGACGCCGCACCCCGGTCTTGGAGAAAATCGAACGCAAATGCGCACGAGCGGTATTGCGGCGAATGTTCAGCGCCTCGGAGGCCTCCTCCAGCGACAGCCCGTTGGCCAACTCCAGGGCCAGGGCCGACTCGGCGGGCGTCAGGTTGTAAAGCTGCGCGGTCGCCAGATTACTGACCAGCGACTTGCCCACCGCATCGCGCACATACACCACCACGGTCGGCTGGCCTTTGCCCTCGACCCGCTCCTGGGACGGAATCAGCTCCACCACCACACCCAGGCTGACCTGCCCGGACGGCCGCGAGATCGACAGCGCCGCAGCGTTGCAATGGCCGCTGTCGCCCTGGCGCGCACGCTGGAAGGCATCGCGCACCAGCCGCGAGAGTTCGCGGTTATCACTGGGGTAAGTGGCCTCAAGCCGCCCACCCACCAGTTTCAGACCGTCATTGCTGTCGAGAATGTCGCGCGCCACCGGATTCAGCTGCAGCACACTGCCGCTTTCATCGAGGACGATGGTCGCCACCGACAGGCGACTGATGGCCTGAAAGTACAGGCTACCCAAGGACTCGCTACGGTCCAGCAGCGCATGCAGGTGCAGGGCGCGGCGCAAATGCGGCATCAGCATGGCGCAAAGCGCCCGTTCGCTATCGCTGAACCTGGGTTGATCACGGCGCCGGTTGATGCGAATACGCAGCTTGCCGCCGTCGGGCATGCTGATATCCGCACCGAGCATCTGGTGGCAACCATATGGCTGGCAGTACAGAAGGTAAAAGGACGAACCCAGCCACTCGGCTTCGCTCATCAGGTCGTCGATGGTGAACACCGTGTCCATCGGCAGGTTATTGAACGGTGTCGATTTACAGTAGTAAGCGTAATGGTGGATCTCACCGGCGCCGTTGACATCCCCGACCGCGAGCATCGGCGACAGGTAAGGCTCATCCACCGCGCGCAGGATCAGGGTGACGATATTGGCCTGGAACAGTACCTGCAGCTGACGCAGGGATTCGGCTACACGACGGGTATCCAGGGCGCCGTCGTAGAGGTTGCCAATGAGTTGTTCATAATCCTCGACATCCAGCCCCATCTGCGCCAGGACCTGCGAATTCGGCATACGGCTTTGCATAGACACACTCCCAGGGCGCGGCCGGTTGCCCGGCTGCGCACGGTTCGTCAGGGTTGAGGAATGGATTAGTGAGCTGCGCTCGCCATCTGCACAGGTACCAGCGGCCGGCCCTGATTGAACCAGGCAGCCAGGGCCGGCAGCAGGAAGATCGCCCCGAGCACGTTCACCAGGAACATGAACGCCAACAAAATGCCCATGTCGGCCTGCAGCTTCAGCGGTGCAAAGGCCCAGGTGCCGACGCCGATGGCCATGGTCAGGGCGGTAAACACCGCCGCCGTGCCGCGTTGGCACATCGCCCGGTAAAACGCTTCACGCAGCTCGGCACCCGCCGCCATCTCGTGCTGGATGCGCTCGTACAGGTAAATACCGTAGTCCACGCCAACCCCCACGCCCAGGGCCATCACCGGCAAGGTGGCAACCTTAAGGCCAATGCCGAGCATGGCCATCAGCGCGTTGCAGAGGATCGCCACCACCCCCAGCGGCACGAGGATGCACAGCACCGCCCGCAGTGAACGGAAGGTCAGCAGACAGAACAGCGCCACCGAGCAGAACAACGCCGCGAGCATGATCACTTCGGCGTGCTTGACCGCTTCGTTGGAGGCGGCCATGACCCCGACGTTGCCACCAGCGAGCTTGAACTCCACCTCCGGCGCGTGGATGCCAGCAATGATGCGCTTGGCCTCGTTGACCACATGAAACACCGTGGCGCCTTCATGGTCGTTGAGGAACACCAGGATCTGCATGCGTTTGCAGCCTTCACTGACCAGCCCGGAATCCGCCGAGTAAGCCAGCGAACCTTGCTGCAGCCCCCGCGACGAACCGGGAATCGCCGACCAGCGCGGGTTGCCTTCGTTGTTGCCGGCGATCATCTCCTTGCCCATACCGGCCACGCTCTGCACCGACTGCACCCCGGCCACTGCGCGCATCTGAAAGTCAAAGGACTCGACCGCACGCATCACCTGCGGGTTCAGGCAGGCCTCGTCACCGGCGCGGGTCTGCACGAACACTGCAAGGACATCGAGACCGATGGAGTAACTACTGATGATGCGCTGGTTGTCCTGGTTATAGCGCGAGTCGGCGCGCAGCTCTGGCGCCCCGACGCCGATATCGCCCACTTCCAGTTGCCGCGCCTTGAACACCCCGGCGCCCAACAGCAACAGACTGGCGACAAACACCGCCAGGGCCGGACGCGGTTCGGCCAGTGCCGACAAGCGCCACCACAGCGCGTGCCGCGACGTACGGGCCAGCGGCGCGGTGCGGCGTTGCGGCACGGTCAGCCCGGCGAGGATCAGCGGCAGGAGCATTTTGTTAGTGACGATCATCAGCATCACCCCGATGCAGGCCGTTACCCCCAGTTCGTGAACGATGGGAATGTCGATCAGCATGATCACCGCAAAGCCCAGGGCGTTCATCAGCAACGCCAGCGCACCGGGAATGAAGATCGCACAGAATGCCGAACGAGCAGCCTGACGGGCGTTGCTCCCGGCCTGAACCTCCTGACGCCAGGCATTGCTCATCTGCACCGCATGGGACACGCCGATGGAGAAGATCAGGAACGGTACCAACACCGACATCGGATCAATGCCCAGGCCGAGCAACGGCAGCAGCCCGAGCAACCACACCACCGGCAGCATGGCGACGACCAGCGCGACCACGGTCAGGGTCAAGGAACGGGTGTACAGCCACAGCAGCAACGCAGTGATCACAAATGCCACGGCAAAGAACATCAACACCGTATTCAGCCCCTCGACCACATCGCCGACCAGCTTGGCGAAGCCCACCACGTTGATCTCGATGTCGTCGCTGCTGTAGCGCGCACGGATGTCTTCCAGGCGCTGGGCGATCTCGACATACGACACCGGCTGGCCGGTTTTCGGGTCGCTGTCCTGCAGGTCGGCACGCACCAGGGCCGAGCGCTGGTCGTTGGCCAGCAGGCGACCGATCTGCCCGGCGCGGGCGGCGTTACTGCGCACTTTTGCCAGGTCCTCGGCAGTGCCGGCGTACTGCGGCGGCACCACCAGATCGCCGACGTAGCCCTCTTCGGTGATCTCAACATAGCGCACGTTGGGGGTGAACAGCGAGGTCACACTGGGGCGGCTGACCCCGGAGATGAAGAACACATCATCGGTGACCTTCTGCAGCACTTCGAGAAACTGTGGGTTGTAGATGTCGCCCTCACCTTTCCAGTGCACATTCACCAGCAGGCGGTTGGCCCCGGTGAACACCCGGCTGAAGTCGAGGAAGTTCAGCATGTAGGCGTGACGCACCGGGATCTGCTTGTTGAAGCCCGGATCCAGGCGCACCTGGGTCGCGCTGTAGCCCAGGCCCAGGCTGAGCAGCAGAAACACGGCCAGCCAGCGCCGGCGATTATTCAGCAACAGGTCCGCGCAACCTTGCACGCAGCGTTGCAGCCAAGGAGATGTCGAGGTCATGGGAAGCTCACTGTGCATGGGCGGCAAGGCCGCTGTCCGGCCCCTGGGAAACACCGCGTTCACCGGCCACCAGCAGGTGCCGGGCGTTGAGCGCCACCGCCGAGGTCAGGGTGCCCAGGCCATTGCGTCGGCTGCTGTCGAGCAGTTGCCCCTGGTCATCCAGGTGTATCAGCTGACTGCCAGCCCCCACCAGCACCACCCCGGCCTCGCCCGGCAGGCGCGCATGGCCGTAGATCGGTTGGCTGCTGTCGAGCGCCACAGGCTGCCAGTTGTCGCCGAAATCGTCGCTGCGAAACACCTGGCCGCGCATGCCATAGGCCACCCAGTGCGAGGCGGAAAGACTGACGACGCCAAACAGCGAACCGTTGTAGAACGTCGGCAGTTGTTGCCAGTGCTGTCCTCCATCCTCCGAGCGCAACACCAGGCCCTGCTCGCCGACCAGCATGCGCCGGCCCTGGCGGTCACCGTCCATGCCGTTGAAGTGCGCACCGTCGCCGGGCATCTCGCGGGACTGCCAGTGGCGCCCGGCATCGCTGGATTCCAGGTACTTGCCGTAACTGCCGTACGCCACCACCTGCTCGCCATCACCGCTCCAGACGCCAAGCAAGGGCTCGCCAAGGTCGGCGTCATAGCGGGTTTCCTGCCAGCTGCGACCGCTGTCCTCCGAGCGAAGGATCCAGCCATCGTGCCCGACGGCCACCAGGGTCTGTGGGTTCAGGGCGATCAGCCCGGTAAGCGTCGCCTCGCGCTCGGCCGAGACCTGCGCCGACTGCCAGGAGCGACCACTGTCGAGACTGCTGAGCAAGGTTCCGCGCTCACCTGCGGCCAATAGCTGCTGGCCGTTGACCAGCAAGGCATTGACCTGCACTCGGTCGACCTGCAACTGGGTGGCGGCCAGGGCGGCCGGGTTACGCGGAGCGAAAGCAAAAGCCACGGCAGCGAGGATCACGCCGCTGACAGCGTATCCGATCAGCTGGCGCATACCGGGCTCCGGGAAAAAGGTCGTGGGAGAAGGCACATGGGGCGTTGATCCTGTTGTTATTGTTGCCAGGATCATCAGCCCGCCCCACCGGCCCTACATCGTCCAAATGGCCTAGTCAGGCCAGCTCGAACAGCCCGGCGGCGCCCATGCCGCCGCCGATGCACATGGCCACCACCACGTAGCGTGCACCGCGCCGGCGCCCTTCAAGCAAGGCGTGACCGGTCATGCGCGCACCGGACATACCGAACGGATGGCCGATGGCAATCGCTCCGCCGTTGACATTCAGGCGCTCGGCGGGAATGCCCAGGGCATCGCGGCAGTGCAGCACCTGGCAGGCGAAGGCTTCGTTGATTTCCCAGAGGTCGATATCGGCGACCGTCAGGCCAAAGCGCTTGAGCAGCTTGGGCACCGCCAACACCGGGCCAATGCCCATTTCCTCCGGAGCACAACCGGCCACGGCGATGCCGCGGTAGATACCCAGCGGGCTCAGACCGCGGCGCCGGGCCTCGGCGCGGCTCATCAACAGGCAGGCTGCCGCGCCATCGGAGAACTGTGAGGCGTTGCCGGCGGTCACAAAGGCGCCCTGCTCGACCCATTGGCCGTCCTTCCACACCGGTTTGAGTGCGGCCAGGTCCTCGAGGCGCGTGTCCGGGCGGTTGCACTCGTCACGTTCGACCCAGATCGACTCGTGCCCGGTCGTCTGACCTTGCTTGTCGAGCAACAGCTTGTTGACCGTGAGGCCAACGATTTCCTCCTCGAACAGCCCGGCACGTTGCGCCGCAGCGATACGCTGCTGGCTCTGCAGGCTGTACTCGTCCTGGGCCTCGCGGCTGATGCCGTAACGGCGAGAGACGATCTCAGCGGTTTCAATCATCGGGATATAGGCGCTGGGCATCACTTCCAGCACCGCTTCGGAACGCGCCCGGTAGCTGTTCTTGTGTTTGGTCTGGGTCAGCGACAGCGACTCCACGCCGCCACCGATGGCGATGTTCATCTCTCCGGCGAGGATGCCGTTGGCGGCGACGCCGATACTCATCAGGCCCGACGCACACATGCGGTCGAGGGCCATGCCCGGTACGCTGTCCGGCAGGCCTGCGGTGTAGGCACACAAGCGGCCGATGTTGTAACCCTGGGTGCCCTGCTGCACGGCGGCGCCCATGATCACGTCTTCAACGGCGTCGGCCTCGATACCGGCGCGTTCCAGCACGGCACGTACCACATGGCCGCCCAGTACCGGCGCCTCGGTGTCGTTGAACGAGCCCCGAAAGGATTTCGCCAGCGCGGTGCGGGCGGTGGCGACAATGACGACTTCATTCTGGTCCATGCTCAGGCTCACTCGGCAAGAGGGTTGAAGGTGTAACGGCTGATGGTGTCGACCACGCAGCCCGGGCGCGTTTCGCCCTCGATCTCGACACTGATACGCACCACCATCTGCACGGCGCTGCCGACGGCTTCGACGCGCAGTACTTCACCGCGTCCGCGTACCCGCGAACCGACCCGTACCGGCGCCGGGAAGCGCACACGGTCGCAGCCGTAGTTGACGCCCATGGCCAGGTTGGCGACGCTCATCAACTGCGGCATGAACAGGTTGGCCAGGGCCTGGGTCAGGTAACCATGGGCGATGCACACGCCAAACGGCCCGTCGGCGGAACGCTGCGGGTCGACGTGAATCCACTGGTGATCGCCGGTGGCTTCGGCGAACAGGTCGATGCGTTGCTGGCTGATGGTCAGCCATTCGGTGCAGCCCAGGTCCATGCCCTGGGCATCGATAAGCGCCTGGGCGCTGGAAAACACATGGCTCATCGCGGCGTCCTCAGGCTTGTTGCGAACTGACCGAGAGCACTTCGCCGACCATATAGGAGGCGTAGTCGCTGGCCAGGAACATCATCACATTGGCCACTTCCCAGACCTCGGCGGCACGGCCAAAGGCTTCGCGCCCGGCGAGGCTGGCCAGCAATTCTTCGCTGGAGGCTTTCTTGAGGAAGTCATGCAGGGCTATCGAGGGTGCTACGGCGTTGATGCGCACGCCGAACTCGGCCGCTTCCAGGGCGCTGCAACGGGTCAAGGCCATGACCCCGGCCTTGGCCGCGGCGTAGTGCGCCTGCTCCTTCTGGGCCCGCCAGCCGAGCACCGAGGCGTTGTTGACGATCACCCCCGCGCCCCGTGCCTGCATGGCCGGGAGCATGGCGCGGGTCATGCGGAAGGTTCCGGTGAGGGTGACATCGAGGACTTTCTGCCACTCCTGGTCGGTCATTTCCACCAGGCTTTTCTGACCGCCAAGCCCGGCGTTGTTGATCAGCACATCGACGCCGCCCAAGGCGCTTTCGGCACCGGCCACCAGGGCCTGGACCTGCTCCTCGCTGGTGACATCGCAGAGCTGGCCGTAGACCGCCTGCAAGCCGCTTTCAGCCTTCAGGCGTTCCACTGCTTCTTCCAGCCGGCGCGGGTGGACATCGGAGATCATCAGCGCCCGGCAGCCCTCTTCGGCACTGCGCCGGGCGGCGGCGTAACCGATACCGGCGCCAGCGGCGGCGGTGATCAGCACAGACTTGCCGGCCAGCAACTGGTGGCCGGGCACATAAGGGGGAGCTTGTTTCACAGCGTTTATCTCCAGGGGATCAATACGCTGTCAGGTATAAAGTCTTGCCTTGGTCGGTACATCGCGAAAGTGGGGGGTGATCCGAGAGCCTTTCGCGGGGCAAGCCCGCTCCCACAGGAGAAATCGGTGGGAGCAGGCTTGCCCCGCGATTGGGCCTCAGCTACCCCACACCTTCTGCGCTCTGGGGGCCTCGGCGAGGATCGCGTCTACGGCAGCGCCCACCTCCTCCACCTGCCACGCTGCGCCCTTGTCGCGGGTCACCCCGGTACGCCAGCCATCGGCCAGCGAAATCCGCCCGCCCTGACTTTCGAACACCTGCCCAGTGACATGCCCGGACTGTTCGCTCCCCAACCACACCACCAGCGGCGCGACGTTTTCCGGGGCCCAGGCATCGAAACTGCCGTCCTCCGGCTTTTTCACCATCTCAGGCATGGCACTTTCAGTCATCGCGGTACGCGCCGCCGGCGCCAGGGCATTGGCGGTGATGCCGTAACGCGCCAGCTCCGCAGCCTGTACCAGGGTCAACGAGGCAATGCCACCCTTCGCCGCCGCGTAGTTGGATTGGCCGATCGAACCCTGCAACCCGGCGCCGGAGCTGGTGTTGATGATCCGCCCGGCCACCGGTGTGCCAGCCTTGGCCAAGTCGCGCCAGCGCCGTGCGAGGATGTTGGCCAGGCAGTAATGGCCCTTGAGGTGCACGCGCATCACCGTGTCCCAGTCGTCTTCCGACAGGCTGAGAAACAGGCGGTCGCGTAGCACCCCGGCGTTGTTGACCAGCACATGCACCTCGCCGAACGCCGCCAGGGCGCTATCGACGATACGCTGGGCGCTGTCCAGGCGGGTGATGTCGTCGCTGTTGGCGATGGCCTGACCACCACTGGCGTGGATCTGCCCGACCACATCGCGGGCAGCCTCATCACGGATGTCATTGACCACGATATTGGCGCCTTCGGCCGCGAACGCCAGGGCATAGGCACGGCCCAAGCCACCACCGGCGCCAGTAATAATGACGGTACGACCGCTACAGATTGTCATGCGCTACTCCTCGGGATTCAAAGACGTTCGATAATCGTCACGTTGGCCTGGCCGCCGCCTTCGCACATGGTCTGCAGGCCATAGCGGCCACCGCTGCATTCCAGTTCGTTGAGCAGCGTGGTCATCAAGCGTGCGCCGGTGGCGCCCAACGGATGGCCGAGGGCGATGGCGCCGCCGTTGGCGTTGGTCAGCGCCGGGTCGTAATCCAGCTCGCGCGCCCAGGCCATGACCACCGAGGCAAAGGCTTCGTTGATTTCCACCCGATCGATATCGGCCATGCGCAAGCCGGCCTTTTGCAGGGCTTTGCGGGTCGCGGCGATGGGCGCGGTAAGGTGCCAGATCGGGTCGTCGCCCATCACCGTCAGGTGATGAATGCGCGCCCGCGGGGTCAGGTCATAGCGCTTGAGCGCCGCTTCCGAGACCACCAGTAGCGCCGCCGAGGCGTCGCAGGTCTGGCTCGATACTGCAGCAGTGATCAGAGGGTACTGCGGGTCCACCGGTTCCAGACTGGCCATTTTCTCCAGACTGGTCAGGCGCGGGGTTTCATCGCGGCGCAAGGTTAGGTAAGGCACGATTTCACGGTCGAAGCGCCCACTCTCCACTGCCGCCAGCGCCCGCTGATGGCTATGCAAGGCAAACAGTTCCATCTGCTCGCGGCTCAATTGCCAGTGCTCGGCAATGCGCTGGGCGGCATAGAACTGGTTCACCGGCTGGTCGCCAAAGCGCTGGCGCCAGCCGACACTGCCGCTGAACGGATCGGGATAACCCAGCGGTTGCCCGGCAAGCATTGCCGAGCTGATCGGGATCCGCGTCATGGTCTGTACGCCGCCGACGGCAACCACGTCCTGGGTGCCGCTCATCACCGCCTGAGCGGCAAAGTGCAGCGCCTGCTGCGACGAGCCGCACTGGCGGTCCACCGTGGTACCCGGCACCGTCAATGGCAAGCCGGCGGCCAGCCAGCTGGTACGGGCGATATCCCCGGCCTGCGCACCAATGGTGTCAACGCAGCCGAAAATCACATCGTCATAGTCTTCGGCGGGAATGTTGTTGCGCTCGACCAGCGCCTTGAGCACATGGGCGCCAAGGTCGATGGCGTGCACCTCGGACAGCGCGCCCTTGCGCTTGCCGGTGGGGCTGCGCAGGGCGTCGATAATATAAGCCTGGGGCATGGATCAGTCCTCGAAGGTAAAGCCCGGACCCAACCGGGCGGCAGCGCCGAACAGGTAGTCACCGACACGGGATTTGTGGAAGCCGCGGTCTCCCCAGGCCGCATCCAGCGACCAGGCCCGCTTCATGAACATCTGCAGGTCGACTTCCCAGGTGTAACCCATGGCGCCATGCACCTGGATACCCTTGCGCGCCGCCAGCCAGCTGGCTTCGCAGCAGGCCAGGCGGGCCTGCGACACCCAGCGTCCGGCACTGGCATCACCACGCGCCAGACCATGGGCGGCGCGGTACAGCACCGGTTTGGCCTGCTCGATCTGGCGGGCGACATCGGCCAGGTGATGCTTGACCGCCTGGAAGCTGCCAATCGGCTTACCGAACTGCTTGCGCTGAGCCACGTAGTCCACCGACAGGTCGAGCATGCGCTGGGCCAGACCGAGCAGTTGCCCGGCCACCGACAATGCCCCGCGGTCGAGCAACTGCGCCTGCAGCACGCGGCCCCGCTCGCCATCGATCAGCAGGGTCGCCGGACTGGCGCGCCAGCTGACCCGGCCCAGGCGCCGTGACGCATCGATGCTGGGATTGGCTTCCACGTCCACCTCGGCGCGCGGCACGGCGTGCACGGCATCGCCGTCGCAGAGGATCAGCACTTCGGCCAACTGTGCATCGCTGACCAACAGGTTGACCGGGTGACCGATGGCCAGGCGCAGGCTGCCGTCGGCGATGCGTGGCAATAGCCGGGCGCGGGCTGGATGCTCGTTCGGCAACCCGGCAAGCAGCCCGGCAGCGACATACGCGGTGTCGGCCAATGAGTCGGGAATGGCGTAGTAACCGAGTTCCTGGGTCATCAATGCCCAGGCCACATCGTCCATGCCCAGTCCGCCCTCGGCTTCAGGCACTGACAGCGCCGTCAAACCCTGTGAGGCAATCTTGTTACGCAGGTCCGGGGAGCGCCCGGCATCGGTGTCCCAGATTTCCCGGAGCATCTCCGGCGCCGCTTCGGTCATCAGAAAACGGCTGATGGCCTCGCGGAACGTCAGCTGGTCATCGCTAAAGGTGAAGTCCATGGCCTGCTCCTACTTCGGCAAACCGAGCATGCGCTCGGCAATGATGTTGCGCTGGATTTCGTTGGTACCGGCGTAGATCGGCCCGGACTGGGCGAACAGAAAGCCCTCCAGCCAACCACTGGCATCACCGGCGACCGGAGCACTGGCCAGCAATTCAGCGCGGGCACCGAGCAGACGCATGGCGGTGTCGTACATTTTCAGGTCCAGCTCCGACCAGATGATCTTGTTGATGCTCGACTCGGCGCCGATCTGCGCCCCCTGACTCAGGCGCCCGACCGTGTGATAGGCCGACAAGGCATAGGCCTCGGCGCCCATCCAGCAGTCCTGCACCGCATCGCGCAGGCCGGGGTCACGGTCGGCACTGCTCTGGTGGGCCAGGTACAGCTCCACCAGCTTGCGCGCGGTGTGCTGGAAGCGCGCAGGCGAACGCAGCAGCAAGCCGCGCTCGAAACCGGCCGTGGCCATCGCCACATGCCAGCCCTCGCCCTGGGCGCCGATGCGGTTGTCGACCGGCACACGCACATCGTCGAAAAACACTTCGGCGAAGGCGTCCTTGCCGTTGAGCGCCTTGATCGGACGAATGCTCACCCCCGGCGCGTTCAGCGGCACCATCAGGAACGACAGGCCGTGGTGACGAGTAGAACCGGGCTCACTGCGAAACAGACCGAACAGCCAGTCGGCATAGATCGCCCGCGTCGACCAGGTTTTCTGGCCATTGAGTACGTAGTGATCGCCGTCGAGCAGCGCTTTGCTGGAGATCGCCGCCATGTCGGAACCGGCGTTGGGCTCCGACCAGCCCTGGGCCCACATGTCGATGCTGGCCGCCATGCGCGGCAGAAAGTGTTTTTTCTGCTGCTCAGTACCGAACTCCATCAGGGTCGGGCCGAGCAGCAGCTGACCGTTCTGGTTGACGCGCATCGGTGCACCGGCGCCGTAGTACTCTTCTTCAAAGATCAGCCATTCGATCAGGCCACAGCCGCGCCCGCCCAACTCGGCGGGCCACATCACCATCGACAGGCGGCTGTCGAACAGCTTGGCCTCCCAGGCGCGGTGCTGCTCGAAGCCTTCGCGGGTGTCGTAACTGGCCAGCGGCTGACGCGGCAGGTTGTCCTTGAGCCAGGCGCGCACTTCGGCGCGAAAGGCGTTTTGCTCAGGCGTATAGGTAAGTTCCATGGCGTTCCCTCAGAACTTGGCGTCGCGTTTTTCGACGAAGGCCCGGCGCGTTTCCGCCGAGTCCGGGCTGCTGTAGGCCTGCAGGGTGAAGCCCTGCTCCCAGCGGTATTTGTCTTCGAGGTTGCCGTCTTCGATGCCGTTGAGTGCCTCCTTGGCGATACGGATCATCTGCGGGCTCTTGCTGGCGATGCGTGCGGCAATCTCCAGCGCGGTTTCGCGCAGTTGCTCACGCGCCACCACGCGTTCAATGAAACCGTACTGGCTGGCCTCGCGGGCGCCGATGCTGTCGCCGGTGAAGAACAGGTAGCGCACCTTCTGCACCCCGAACAGGCGTTGCAGATGAGCACCGCCGCCCATAGCCCCACGGTCGACTTCCGGCAGAGCAAAAGTGGCGCACTCGGACGCGACGACAATATCCGCCGCGCCGGTGATACCGATGCCGCCACCAAGGACAAAACCGTGCACCGCGACGATCACCGGCACCGGGCTGCGGTGCACGGCCTTGAAGGTGGCGTAGTTGCCGGCGTTGACCGCGATAATGCGCTCAGGGTGGGCGTCCAGTTCCTTGATATCGACACCGGCGCAGAAGCCGCGGCCCTCGGCGCGAATGACGATGACGCGCACCTCGGGATCAGCCCCCAGGGCGTCGATATGCTCGGCCAGGGCCTGCCATTGCTGGCTGTCGAGGGCGTTGACCGGTGGTTTGGCGATCACCAGTTCAGCGATCCCGGCATTGAGTTGAGAGGTAAAGGCTGAGCTCACAAGGCTTCTCCAGTGTTCGCCAGGCGAACTGAGGGGGATGGTTTAGTGCCCGGCACACGCCCGGCCTGCAAGGCGTCGAGGCAGCGTTCGGCTTCCAGGGCGATGCCTTCGATCACTTCGCGGCAACTGAGCAGTTCGTTGATCGCCGCCGCCACCTGGCCGCTGGGCAGGATGCCTTCGTCCGGCAGGCCGTCGACCATCGAGCGTTGCAGCAGCACCGGCTGGTTGGCGGCCATGACTACCTGCGACAACGCTGCCGGGTCTTCGCGCAAGCCGCGCAGGAACACCCCGAGCATGTGCCCGAGGCTCATGCCGGTGTGCTGCTTCCACTGCCAGGCGCTGCCCAGGGCGATGCGCAGGCGGCCAAACGGCCCGGCCTGCTCCAGGCGGTTGATAAAGGGGTTCTCGATCATGCGGTGACGCATGCCGTCGACGGCGGTGGTTACCCGTACCTGCTGCGGATCGCTGACCTTGAGGTAATGCGCCAGGGTCGGTGCCGGGGTCGGTGATTCACGGGTCATCAAGAAACGCGTGCCCATGGCGATACCACTGGCACCGGCGGCCAGGGCCGATGCCAAGCCGCGTCCGGTGGCAAAACCACCGGCGGCAATCACCGGTACGCTGACCGCGTCCAGCACTTGCGGCAGCAGGATCGAACTCGGTACGCCGCCGGTATGGCCACCGCCCTCGCCGCCCTGGATGGTGATCAGGTCGGCGCCCAGTTGCTGTGCCTTGAGCGCATGCTTGACCGCGCCCACCGTGGGAATACACAGCACCTTGGCAGCCTTGAAGCGCGCGATGGTCTGCGCATCCGGCCCGCGCCCGTAGCTGACGGCGCGCAGGCGATAGCGGATGGCGAGGTCCACGCACTGTGCGGCGTTGTCCTGGAACATGTGAAAGTTCAGGCCGAAGTTGCTGCCACCGGTGGCATCGATGACCTTGCGAATCTCGCCTTCCAGGTCCTTGCCGGCAATGGTCGCCCCGGCCAGAAAGCCGAAACCGCCAGCCTGGGTGGTGGCGATCACCAGGTTGGCATCGGCGACCCAGCCCATGGCCGTTTGCACGATCGGATAGCGACAGCCCAAAGCCTCGGTCAGCGCGGTGTTCATCCAGGCGCTCATGACGAGTGCTCCTGGCGGTTGGCCTGGGCCATGCCCTTGGCATCGAAACCACCGAGCTTGTCGCCCGACAACAGTTCGTTGTGGGCATGGGCAAAGTGGTGCCAGGCAAAGGCTGCGTCCATGGCGGTACGCTTGCCTTGCAGGTCTTCGACATGGTTGATCGCCTGCTTGGTCAGCGCCAGGCCCATGCGCGGCTGGCGGGCGATGTTGGCGGCCAGGGCGTAGGTCGCCTGTTCCAGCTCGGCGGCCGCCAGCACCCGATTGACCATGCCCATCTCGTAGGCACGCTGCGCGGTCATGCGTTCGCCGGTAAACAGGAACTCCTTGGCGATACGCGGATTGAGCTCATAAGGATGAGCAAAATACTCCACCCCCGGTATGCCCATGCGCACCACCGGATCCTGGAAAAAGGCATCGTCACTGGCCACGATCAGGTCACAGACCCAGGCCAGCATCAGGCCCCCGGCGATGCAGGCGCCGTGGACCATGGCGATAGTCGGCTTGGGCAGCTCGCGCCAGCGCCGGCACATGCCCAGGTACACCTCCTGCTCGCGGGCATAAAGTTGCTCGCCACCGGGCTTGTTGGTGTGGTCCCACCACAGGTGCGCGCGCTCGAACGGCTTGTTGATATCGCGCCCCGGGGTGCCGATGTCGTGGCCGGCGGAGAAATGCTTGCCGGCACCGCGCAGCACGATGACCTTGACCTGGTCATCGTCCACCGCCTGGCGCAGCGCGGCATCCAGCGCATAGGTCATCTGCGAGTTCTGCGCGTTGTTGTAGGCCGGGCGGTTCAGCGTCAGCGTGGCAATGTGCTCGGCCACGCTGTAGAGCACGGGCGCCTCGGTCTCATAGACCGCGTGGTCGTCACGGACCACGAACTGGCTGTCGCTGCTGTGCATGTTGGCACTCCTCGGTTCAGGCGGTACGGATGCCGGGCGGATTACCCTTGATCGCCGCGGCGCGGTAATCGTGGGGATCGAGGCGGCGGATCAGGGCCAGTTGTTCGGCGCTCGGGTGTGCGGTTTCCTGCAGCAACGGCGACTGGAGCAAGGGGAAGCCGGTTTTGTCCTGGACCTCGTCGAAGC
Source organism: Pseudomonas sp. GZD-222 (assembly GCF_049310525.1). Taxonomy (NCBI): domain Bacteria; kingdom Pseudomonadati; phylum Pseudomonadota; class Gammaproteobacteria; order Pseudomonadales; family Pseudomonadaceae; genus Pseudomonas; species Pseudomonas sp. GZD-222. The sequence goes on along the minus strand of NZ_JBMOWO010000108.1, from coordinate 43,579 downwards.
TCACACCCGGGTGCAGGCTGCGCACCTGGGCGGCGCGTTGCGGGCCATCGAAGTCGAGGGTGCAGAGGTCGGTGACCACCCGGCGGATATCCATCAGGTCACGGCGTACACCTTCAGGCCAGCGCTCGGCCTTGAAGCCGACTCCCGAGACCATGTCCACCTCACCGCTGACGAACACCCGGGTGTTGTGGTTGGGCACGAAGAACGAGTTGAGGTGGTTGATGCTGTTGCCCGGCAGGCCGCGCACACCGAGGATCGCGCTTTTCGGTTTGTGGTAGTCGCCAATGCACGACAGGTTGGTCTGCCCCCAGCGGTCGATCTGGGTCGGGCCGATCATCGCGTGGCGGCGACCGCCCCAGACGCATTCGAATACCCGTTCGAACGACATGTAGCCCGAGTAGCGCGGCTGGAAACCTTCCCTCGGCCCCAGCGGGATCGGTTCTTCGACCAGAAACGCCTCGCTGTCGGTCATCAGCAGGTGCGGGCTATGGGTCAGTTTGGCCAGGCTCGCGCCCAGGCGCGGAATCACGCCCAGGCCCGAGGCGATCACTTCAGCGTCGCCGCGCCAGGCTTCGGAGGCGGCGACGATCATCAATTCGGCGAGGGTGAACTCACAGGTTGCAGACATTTTTCATCCTCCTCAAAACACAGGCAGGGGCAAGGTGCCCATGCGTGCGGCGCCGCCGTTGGCGTCTTGATAGGCCTGCTCACCGCCAGCCACGTAAGTGCTGACGTACTCATCCCAGCCCTGCTCCTGCTGGCTGCTGGCGACATAGGCCTTCAGGTGCTGCAGGTCCCAGCCGTAGCTCGACGGGCAAGAGGTTGGGTGAGCCCCCAGCGGCGCATGCACCACGCCGGTGACCAGATAACGTTCGAAGGTATTGAAACGGGCCTGTTCGGCATCCAGCGACAGGCGCTCTTCCAGGCGCTCGCAGGACACAAAACACTGCTGGGCGGCGCGGGCGAACAGGTGATCGAAATACGGGTCCGGTCCAGTCACCAGGCAATTGCCCAAGCGGTCAGCGACGTTGACATGGAGGAAGGCCACATCCAGCTCCAGCGCCGGCATGGCCAGCAACACCTCGCCATCGGCGTAGGGCGAAGCCACGGTCTTGAGTGCCGGATTCAGGCGCGTGACATCGGTGGCCAGGCCGCAGCGGGTCGGCAGAAACGGCAGACGCATGCCGGCGGCGCGCAGCCCCCACTGGAACATGCCTTCGTCGAGTTCCAGCAGCTCCAGCTCGCCCGCTTCGCGTGCCTTGCGGTAGTAGGGTTCCAGCGCAATCGCATCGAGGGTGACAAAGCCGAAGATCAGCTTGCGCACCTTGCCGGCGGCACACAGCATGCCCACTTCCGGGCCGCCATAGGCAACCACGGTCAGGTCCTTGACCGGCGAACGGAGGATCTCGCGCACCATCGCCATCGGTTTGCGCCGTGGCCCCCAGCCGCCGAAGCCGATGGTCATGCCATCGCGCAGTTGTGCGACGGCATCGGCCGCTGTCAGTTGTTTGTTCATGTGCTGGCTCCTTACTGTTGACCGACCGAGAAGTCGTGTCCCCAGATGCTCACGCGGGTAAATTCGAACGCCGAATGCTCGGCCCAGTCGACCTGCAGGCCACCAAAGCCGTATTCGAGGTCAAAGGCCGACGGCGTCTTCATGTAGAAGCTGGTCATACGGTCGTTCAGGTGCTGGCCGAGGGTCGCCGAAAGGCGCACGTCGTGAGCCAGCAGGCGGTCGTGGGCGCGGCCGACTTCGGTCATCGAATCGACCTCGACCATCACGTGCACGCAGCCCGAAGGCACCGGGTACTCGGCCAGGGCCAGGCTGTGGTGACGGGCGTTGCGGCAATGCAGGAAGTGAATGCGGATCGGAGGCGCCGAAGGATCGGGACGGAAATTGAAGATGTCCGACAGTTCGAAGCCGAGCACGTCCTTGGCGAATGCCAGGGTGGCATCGAAATTCGGCGCCGGCAGCACGGTATGGCCCAGGCCCATGTCGCCGGTGATAAAGCGCGGTACCCCTTGCGGCGAAACAAACGGTTGGCAGTCGGAGCGATGGCCCCAGCTCAACTCGTGGCAGTTGCCCGAGGGGTCCTTGAGACTCACCAGCGCCTGCACGCCACGTTGTTCTACCTCTTCGGCGCTAGCGCGTTGCCACTCGATACCGAGCCCGTCCAGGTGCTCCAGCGCCGCGGTAAAGGCCGATTCCGAGGCCAGCTCCCAGCCCGAGGCGAGGTAGCGCGGTTCGCTGCCTTCGACAATCAGCATGCGAAACGGACGCTCGTCCATTTTCACGTACAGCCCGCCCGAGGGCGCTGGCAGCACCTGCATGCCGAGCACGTCCTCGGCGTAGCGTTGCCACTGGCTGAGGTTCTCGCTCATGGCGACGAAATAGCTCAAACCGCGAATCTCGATCATGCCGCTGCTCCTGAATGGCAAATCCGGTAGTTGCAGCCATTGTGCGAAGCGCGCTGATCGCCATCATCGTCCGTTGAGACTACGCGCCCTGGCGCTGCGGGCCGCTGGCGGACTAGTCCGTTTCAATGATTCGGCGGCAAAAGCGCCGCTCCTAGACTCGGGGCTCTATCCGCCGTAACCGAGTCGACGCTTATGGAGTTCGCCTTTAACCAAGAACAACTGATGATCCAGGACAGCGCCGCGCGCTTTCTCGCCCAGGTCAGCGATTCGGCTGCCGTGCGCGCGGCCATGGCCCGGCCCGAGGGTTACGATCCGGCCGTGTGGCAGCGCATCGGCGAAGAGCTGTACTGGCCGGCGCTGATGATTCCCGAGCGTTTCGGCGGGCTGGGGCTGGGCTTTGTGGAACTGGCGATCCTGCTCGAACAGAGCGGTCGTCACCTGTTGTGCTCACCCTTGCTGGCCACCACCTGCCTGGCCACCCCGGCGTTGCTGCTGGCCAGCAACCCGGCCGTGCAAGACCAATGGCTGGGGGCGATTGCCAGCGGGGCCAGCGCCACCCTGGCCTTTGCCAGCGCCCCGGGGCTGGATGCTGATAGCGTGCAGGTGCTGGCCGAACCCTGCGACGCCGGTTACCGCTTGAGTGGCAGTTACCTGCAGGTACTCGATGGGGCCCAGGCCCAGTTGCTGATCGTTGCCGCGCGGGCACCGGGCAGCGTCGGCGATGACGGCATCAGTCTGTTTGCGCTACCTGCCGACAGCCCCGGCATCCAACGTCAGCCCCTGCCCTCCCTCGACCAGACCCGCCGTCTGGCACGCATTGACCTTGAGGAGGCAATCGTCAGCCCGGCAGCACTGCTCACCGAGGCCGGTAAAGGCTGGCCGCTGCTGCGCGAAGTGCTGCTGATCGCGGCCATCGGCCTTGCCGCCGAGCAGACCGGTGGCGCGCAACAAGCCCTGGACCTGACTCTGGCCTATACCGCCGAGCGTCATCAGTTTGGCCGCGCCATCGCCAGCTTCCAGGCGATCAAGCACCGTTGCGCCGACCTCATGCTGCAACTCGAATGCGCACGTTCGGCGGCCTGGTATGCCGCCTGTGTGGCCCAGGAGCGGCTCGACCCGAGCGGCAACACCGCGGTTGCCAGCGAACTGCTGGAAGCTGCCGCCACCGCGCAGATCCATGCCAGCGAGGCATTCTTCAATTGCGCCGCCGAGTCGATCCAGCTGCACGGCGGTGTCGGCTTTACCTGGGAATACGACCCGCACCTGTATTTCAAACGCGCCCGCGCCAGCGAGCAGTTGCTGGGCAGCCCTGCCCTGCACCGTGAACGCCTGGCCGCGCAGCTTTTTGGAGCATCGCTATGAAGATCGGATTCAGCGTCGAGGATGAAGCCTTCCGCGCCGAGGTCGCCGCCTGGCTGGCCGAGCACTTGCAAGGCGAGTTTGCTGCGCTGCGCTTTCGCGGCGGACCGGGGGATGAACACAGCTTCCCCGAACTACGCAAAGCCTGGGAGCGCGAACTGGCCGCAGACAGATGGATCGGCGTCGGCTGGGCCGAAGCCGATGGCGGTCGTGGACTAAGCCTGACCCGTCAGGTCATCTTCCATGAGGAATACGCCCGCGCCGGTGGCCCCGGACGCATGGGCCATATCGGCGAAGGCCTGGTCGGCCCGACCCTGGCCGCGTTTGGCAGTGCAGCGCAGAAGCAGCGCTTCCTGCCCGGGATCCTCAATGGCACGCAGTTCTGGTGCCAGGGCTACTCGGAACCCGGCGCCGGCTCGGACCTGGCCAACGTGCAGACCCGTACTCGCCTGGACGACAGTGGCGAGCACTGGCTGATCAGCGGGCAAAAGGTCTGGACCTCTCTCGCCCACGAAGCCGACTGGTGCTTTGTGCTGGCGCGTACCGAAGCTGGCAGCCGTGGTCATCATGGCCTGTCGTTCCTGCTGGTGCCGATGGATCAGGCGCAGATTCGCGTACAACCGATCCAGCAACTGACCGGTACCAGCGAGTTCAACGAGGTGTTCTTCGACCAGGCCCGCACCGCGGTGGACAACATGATCGGCCAGCCTGGCGAAGGCTGGAAGATTGCCATGGCCCTGCTGGGTTTCGAGCGCGGCGCCTCGACCCTTGGCCAGCAGATGCAGTTTCACAATGAACTCGAAGAAATTATCGCCGTGGCCAGGCGTAACGGCGCCGCCCGTGATCCCCTGCTGCGCCAGCGCATTGCCCAGGCCTGGGCAGGTTTGAAGGTGCTGCGCTACAACTCGCTGCGCATGCTCTCCGGCGCCCAGGACGGCAGCCTGCGGCGTGAAGCGATGATCTACAAGCTGGCCTGGTCGACCTGGCATGCCGAGCTGGGCAAGCTGGCGATGGATGTGCTCGGGGATGAGGCGGAGGTACTTGAAGGTGCGCCGTATCAACTGAGCCGCCTGCAGGCGCTGTTCCTGTTCAGCCGGGCCGATACGCTGTATGGCGGCAGCAATGAGATCCAGCGCAACATCATTGCCGAGCGGGCGCTGGGCATGCCGCGGGAACCGCGGGCCTGAGACCGCGGGGCAAGCCCGCTCCCACAGGTTCGATGCAGTCCCCGGTGGGAGCGGGCTTGCCCCGCGATGGCCTATCGAACGCGAATCCTGGGCTCCCCCGCCCCCCGGCGCATGGTCAGCAGAAACTGTTCCAGCGGCGCCGGTTCGGCAATCTGCGGCAAGGCGTCCTTGTCCGGCCGCTGGGCCCAGAATGTATCCCACGACGGAAACAGCTCATGAAAGGTGCCCGCATAAGGCTCACGCCCCGGCCAGCGCATTTTCATGCCGCCAATCGGCGGTTTGTTCAGGTCGGTGGCGTACCAGTAGCACGGCAGCCGTCGACGGAAGCACCACTGCCCGTCAACCCGCTCATAGTCGTCCCAGTAGAGCATCTGCATGATCACCCATTCCGCCCCGGTCTCATGCTCGTTCTTTGAATAGACCACGCCGCTGGCATGCTCGCTATCGCTGAATTCGATGATGTGCTGGCCCAGGTGGTGCGAGGTGCCGTGGAACTGGCGGCGCATGGTTTCGTCGAGCCAGGCCTTGAAGTGCGCCCGGCCCTGTTTGTCGCGGCCGACTTTGACGTCCGGAACAAAGCAGTTGGCCATGGCATCCATGTCGCGCATGTCCAGGGCCAGGGCGTATTTGCCCGCCAACTGGCGAATCGCGTCCAGCGACTCCAGGCGCTCGATGCGCGCGTGCAGCGAGGTCGTGTCCATAGTCATCAATCCAGCACCGTGTACAGGTCAGAACTGCGTCCGCCGTCCACCGCCAGGCTTGCGCCGGTCACGTAAGAGGCCTCGTCGCTGGCCAGGAACAGGATCGCGTTGGCCAGCTCCACCGGCAGGCCGACCCGTTGCATCGGGATGACCTTCTCGGTGTTGCGCCGGGTTTTATCGTTGCTGAGCATGCCGGCGGTGGCCGGGGTGTCGACCACGCCGGGAATGACCACGTTGCAGCGGATGTTGTGTGCCGCACCTTCGCTGGCTGCGGCGCGGCTGAAGTTGATCACCGCCGCCTTGGCCGCCGAGTAGCCGGCCATCCATGCCGTGCCGAACAGGCCGCAGATCGAGGCGATATTGACGATGGCACCACCGCCCTGGTCTTTCATCAGGCGCATGGCCGTACGGGTACCCCAAAAGGTGCCGTCGACCGTGGTGCTGAAGTTGGCGTGCCAGTCGGCGGTCGACAACGTGTCGATGCCGCCCCAGGTGTAGGCCATGGCGTTGTTTACCAGAATATCCAGGCGTCCATGGCGCTGGGCAGCGAATTCCAGGGCACCCACATAAGCCTGTTCGTCACTGACATCGGCGACGGCGATATCGCCCTGCCCGCCCGCCGCCTGAATCTGTTCCAACACCTGCTGCAGCGGTTGTTCGCGGCGCCCGCAAAGCACCACGGTGGCGCCCTCCTCGGCGAAGCGCATGGCGGTGGCCTGGCCAATGCCGGAACCGGCGCCGGTGATGAAGGCGATCTTGCCTGCTAGTCGTTTACTCATCGCTATCCCCTCAGATAAAGGCCATGCCGCCGTTGACCGCAATGTTCTGGCCGGTAATGAAACTGGCGTCGTCACCGGCCAGGAATACCGCTACCCCGGCGATTTCATCGGTCTCGCACAAACGTCCCAGGGGCACATTCTTGAGCATTGCCTGCATGTGTTCCTCGGCAACGCCGGCCATCATCGGGGTGTTGGTCGGGCCCGGAACCAGGCTGTTGACGCGAATGCCACTGGGCGCCAGCTCGCGGGCGATGGAGCGGGTCAAGCCCATGACCCCGGCCTTGGAGGCGCAGTAATGGCTTGGGCCTTCACCGGTCAGTGCCGCGGTGCTGGAGAGGTTGATGATCACGCCTTTACGCGCGCCTTTGACCATCAAGCGAGCGCCTTCGCGACAGCACAGAAAGGTACCGCCGAGGTTGACGCCAATCACCCGCGCCCAGCTCTCGTCCGGGGTGTCGAGGAAGCTGTCGAAGGCGCCGACGCCGGCGTTGTTGACGAGGATATCGAGGCCGCCAAAATGCGCTTCGACCTGGCCCATGGCATCGGCCACCGAGGCCGCATCGGCAACGTTGCAGGCCAGGGCCAGGACGCGGTCTTCGAGATCGCCCAGATCCGCCAGACTCTCGGCCAACGCCGCCTGGTTCAGGTCTACCGCCACCACCTTGGCGCCTTCGGCAACAAAACGGCGCACCATGGCCTGGCCCATTCCTTGTCCCGCGCCTGTGACAAAGGCGACTTTGTTCAGCAACTTCATAGCGTTCTCCTGCAGTGCAGTGCATCGAAGCCCACTGACAGAACAGCAGGCCGGTTACCTGCATGATTAGGCTGTGCCACCGCTACAGGCATCGTCCGATAGGACTACCGGCCGCGGTCTGCACGTGGTCTGAATGGACGATGACCGGCCGGCCTCGGCGATGGAGGATCGACCCTGCGCGAACCCGGCCCGGCCCCTTTGCCCCTTCAGGCTGGCCGCAGTCTGGCTGCTCGCGCCTCACCCCATCGCCGACTCTGGAGATTCGTCATGACCTCATCCACCGACCTGCCGTTACCCAACGGCCACTACCTGACCACCCCCGCCGGCCTGCGCCTGCATTACCTGGATGAAGGCAGCGGCCCGGTGGTGGTCTGGCTGCATGGCAGCGGGCCGGGTGCCAGCGGTTTCAGCAACTTCAAGGGCAACTACCCGCAGTTCGTCGAAGCCGGCTACCGCAACATCGTCCTCGATCTCCCCGGCTTCGGCCGCTCGGACAAGCCGGAAGACGTGCAGTACCACCTGGATTTTTTCATCGATAACGTCGCTGCCGTGCTCGACGCCCTGGACATCGACCGCTGCACCCTGCTCGGCAACTCCTTGGGCGGCGCCATTGCCCTGGGCCTGGCGCTGCGCCTGCCGTCACGGGTGGAGCGCCTGATTCTGCTGGCCCCCGGCGGTGTCGAAGAGCGCGAGGCCTACTTCCGAATGGAAGGCATCGTGCGCATGGTCACCCTGTTCAATGCCGGCCCCATTGGCCTTGAGGAAATGCGCAGCATGATGCGCCTGCAACTGTTCGATGACTCGATCCTGCCCGAGAGCCTGCTGCTGGAACGGGTCGCCGTGGCAGTCACGCAACCGAAGAACCTGTTCAGCACCATGCAGGTGCCAAACATGGAATCACGTCTGGGAGAGCTGCAATGCCCGGTCCTCGGGTTCTGGGGCAGCAACGACAACTTCAACCCGGTCAGTGGTGCCCAGCGCATCATCGACGGTGCAGGCAATGCGCGCTTTATCGTGCTCAACCGTTGCGGGCACTGGGTGCAGGTTGAGCATCGGGATCTGTTCAACCGTAGCTGCCTGGAGTTCCTGCAGCACGGTTGAGGTTGACCTGGAGGGCCTCATCGCCGGCAATGTCAGCTCCCACGAAGGTAGGAGCCGGCCTTGCCGGCGATAGTGCTTAAGACGCGGCCGCCGGTTGCCGGTTCAGCTCGGCATCGCCAGGCCGGCCGAGCACGCAGGAGGTACCGCCCGGGGTGTACATCATTGCCACGCAACGGTTGCAGGCGGTGCAGATCGAGTCCTTGCTGGCACCGGTGGCAAGTTTCTCGACGTAATCCGATTCGGCCAGCAGCACGCGCCCCATCGCCACCAGATCAAATCCTTCGGCCATGACCTGCTCGATACTCTCAAGACTCTTGGCGCCACCCAGGTAGGCCAGCGGCATCTTCACCGCAGCGCGGACCTTGCGCGCATGTTCGAGCAGGTACAGCTCGCGAAACTCCACCACCGGATCACGCAGGCGCTGGATTTTCATCGCCAGGGCAATCAGCGGGTTCTTCTGCTGCACGCGGTTTTCCTTGGGAAAGGAAGAACCGAACATGGTGGTGATCGACTCGACGTTCATCCCCGCGCTGAGCACCAACAGGTGCGCACCCTCCTGCTCCAGCATGCGCGCAATCTTTGCCCCGTCTTCAGCACTGTTGCCGGCACGCGCGCCCTCGGTGACGCTGTACTTGCAGATTACCGCCAGATCGCGACCTACCGCCTCTAGCACGGCGCGCAGCACCCGTCGGGGGAAGCGCAGGCGATTTTCCAGGCTGCCGCCGTAATGATCCCGGCGCTTGTTGTACATCGGCGAGATGAACTGGCTGAGCAGGTAGCCATGGCCCATGTGGATTTCCACCGCATCAAAACCGGCCTCACGGGCCAGCCGCGCGCCCTGGGCGAAATCCTCGACCACCTGGCGCATGTCGCTTTCGCTCATGGCCTGTTTGAAGAACATGCCGCTCATCATGCCGATCTTGTTGAAGCCGCCGCTGGCCGACAGCGGATAGCGCGTAGCGCGCTCACGAATGAAGGTGAAGCAGCCGCCATGGGTGATCTGCGCACTGACCAGCCCGCCCTCCTGATGCACGGCAGTGGTCAGCGCCTTGAAGTGCGGCAGGCTCTCGCGGCTCAGGATCAACTGGTTGGGCAAGGTGCGGCCATCCTTGCTGACCGCGCAGTAAGCCACGGTGGTCAAGGCCACGGCGCCGCGGGCAAGCCCGGCGTGGAGCTTGACCAATTGTTTTGAAGGCAGGCCCTGGGTGCTCATGCCTTCGTTGGTGGCCGCCTTGATAAAGCGGTTCTTCAGGGTCAGCGGGCCGATGTCGATCGGGCTGAAGGGAGACGTATGCATGGCAGGCCCTTTTTGTCAGAAGGTGTATTTAGCGTTGAACGACAGGTAATCGCGGTCAGCCAGCAAACGGCCCTGGGCGATGTCCGGTGAGCTGAGGTAGGCAACGTAGGTCAGGCCGACCTGGAAGTTGCCCAGGTACTTGAAGTCGCCACCGACGGTCAGGCGCTTTTCGTCCCGGCCCAGGCCCTGGTAGGCGCTGCCGTCGACGTTCTGGGTCCACACCAGGCGGGTGGTCAGGTCGAGGCCGTCGGCGATGCCCAGGTAATCCATGTAGGTGCCGATGCCGAGCAGGGTCTGGCCGCGGGTCTGGGTCTCGGACTCGAAATTGTTGAAGCTGCCGTCGACGCCCGGCCCGCCGCCGGTAATGTGCAGGGTGTCGACACCCTCGATGTGCTGATGCACCACCTCGGCCATCACCGTGGTTTGCTGGGCGAGGAAGCTCGGGCCAAGGATGTAGCTACCGTTCAGGTTACCCTGCCATAGCTGGCCACGGGCCGGGGCGCCGTTGTCCAGGTATACGGCAGCGCCGTCGCGATAGCTGAGGTCACCGGCAAACTGCACCGAGTCACCAACCTTGGAGCTGAAACTCACGCCCGTCAGCTCGACATCGTCGAAGTAACCCAAGCGATACACCGGACCGCTGCCAGCGCTGGCATAGCGGCCGACGCCACTGAGCGAGGAGTACTGGGTCTGGCCGCTGAAGTCGAAGAACAGCGCGCCGACCCGCTCGTGGTAACGGTAATGGAACAGGCCGACTTCGGTGTTTTCGGTCAGCCGGTAGCGCACGCCCAGCCCCCATTGGCCGCTGTCGCGCGGTTCGACATCGCCCGCATAGGTGACGGCGGTGAAGCTGGTGTCCGGCAGACTGTTGAGCACCCCGGCGCCGAGCCGGTAGAACTCGGCCCCCGGTCCGAAGGTATCACTACCGAAATAGTCGCCCACCGGGTTGAGCTGGGTCTTCTCCCACTCGTACTGGTAAAAGCCCACCAGCGCCAGGTCTTCGTTCAGCGACCAGGACGCCGACACCTGCCCGACCGGCAAGTAGGCGTCCTTGGCTTCGGTGCCGGGGACGTTGAACTTGGTCGCATCCACCGGCGCCTGGCCCTGGCTGATGTTGGCCCAGAACAGGCTTTCGCCCCAGGCCACCAGGTGGCGGCCGGCCTTGATCGACAGGTACTGGCTTTCAGCGACATCAAAGTTGCCGTAGACATAGGCATCGAGCAGGCGTGCCTTGCTGCCACTGAGGCGGCGGGTGTCTTCGCTGAAACCGTTGGCGCGGCCAATCTTGTTCACCGTCTCTGGCGAGTTGTTGTCGTTACGCTCGTGGTAAACATCGTCGTAGAAATGGCTGCCGCGCAGCACCGCGCCGAGGTTGTCGTGTTTGAGCAGCATCTCGCCGAACAGGCTGACGCGGTTGTTGATCAAGGCGCCGCGCTTGAAGTTGCGCGTGCCGTCGTCGTTGTTGAGGTCGTTGAGGTACTCGTGCGCGGGCTTGGCGGTACGCATCGAGGCGGTGTAGTTGACCGTCAGCGAGGTATCCAGGGTAGTGTTTTCGCCCAGTTCCAGGCGTGGGCCGGCACTGGCCTGGGCACAGGCTACGGTCAATGTCAGCAGCAGCCCGCCGTGAGTGGTGTTGAACCTAGACATGCAGCGATCCTTTTTCTTGTTGTTGTGGGTGACCTGCGCAGAGTGAAACGCTGTGGTAACGCGAGCATCATCCATTTGGCCTAGGCCAATTGGCCCTTATCGCCGGCTTCCCCAGCCCCCATGGGGGGAGGGGAGGGTATTTTGGGGGGGAGCTGGCGAAGCCGGCGATCGAGCGCATAGCGCTCGCCCATCAAACGCCGCTGCTCACCAACGCCCGTAACTCGTTCTTGGCCACCTTCGCCGAGGGGTTCAATGGCAGCGACGGCATGAACCGCACCCAACGCGGCACCTTGTAATTGGCCATGCGCTCACGGCTCCAGGCGATCAACTCCTGCGCCTGCAGCTGCTGTCCCTCCCGCAGCACCACACAGGCACAACCCACCTCACCCATGCGCTCGTCGGCCACACCGACCACCGCCACCTGGGCGATGGCCGGGTGGGCGATAAGCGTTGCTTCGATTTCCGCCGGGTAGCAGTTGAAACCACCGACAATGAACAGGTCCTTGAGCCGATCGGTGATGATCAGGTTGCCCGCCGCATCCAGGCGGCCGACATCACCGGTGTGCAGCCAGCCGTCCGGGTCGATGGCTTCGGCCGTGGCTTCGGGGTTCTGAAAGTACCCCTGCATCACGTGGAAGCCGCGCAAACAGATCTCTCCTGTTTCGCCGCTGGCGACGGCCCGGTTGTTCGGGTCGCGGATGCTCACTTCGGTGCCGGCCAACGGTCGGCCACTGGTGCCGGCGATGACTTCGGCCGAGTCCTGCGGGTCGCACAGGGTGGCCAGTCCCCCACACTCGGTCAGGCCATAGGCGGTGGTGACACAGCTGAAACCCAGTTCGTTGCGCATGCGTTCGATCAGGCTTGGGGGAATGCTCGCCGAACCGGTGACGGCAATGCGCAGGCTCGACAGGTCGGTTTCACCCAGGCGCGGATGAGCCAGTAGCGACAGGTACAGGGTTGGCGCTCCGGGCAGTACGCTGATGCGCTCGCGGGCAATACGCTGGAACACCGCTTCGGCATCGAACACCGCATGCGGCAGGATGGTCGCCCCGGCAATCAGGCACGTCAGCCAGCCGGCCTTGTAGCCGAAGGCATGGAAGAACGGGTTAACGATCAGGTAGCGATCCTCCGGCACCAGGCCGATTACCCGCACGTATTCACCGAAGGCCCGCAGGCACTGGCCGTGGCCACTCATCACGCCCTTGGGCTTGCCGGTGGTGCCGGAGGTGAACAACAGATCGCACACCGCTTCCGGCTGCACCGCCAGGGCCCGGCGCCGGGCCTTGAGGGTTTCGACCGTCGCCGCCCCGGCCACGAACTGCTCAAAGCTCAGATCACAGAGCTGGCGCGCTGAATCACTGTCAAACACCACCAGGTGCTCAAGGCTTGCAGGTCGATGGTCCTGGAGCATCAACGGGTAGTCGACCTCGAGAAAACGTTGCTGCACGAACAACACCCGGCAACCGCTGCGCGCCAGGATATCGGCCGCCTCGGCACCCTTCATGCGCGTGTTGATCGGCACCAGCACGGCACCGGCGCACTGAATGCCCAGGGCGGCGACAATCCACGCGCGGCCATTCGGCGCCCACACTGCCACCCGCTCGCCGGGCTGGATGCCCAGCGCCATCAGGCCACGGGTGACGGTCAGGGCCAGCTCGGGCAGCTCGGCGTAATCGGTACACTGGCCTGCATCCTCTATCGCCGTACGCCCGGCAAAGCGTTCGGCGCTGTCGAACAGCAGGCGGGGAATCGTCGTTACAGGTTCGTTCATGGCCATCACTCGGGAAAACGGATGCGCAGCTGCGCACTGGTGGGGACAGCCTGACAGGCGAGAATCCAGCCTTCGGCCAGTTCGTCGGCATCCAGGGCATCGTTGAGCAGCAGTTCGATGTCGCCACTTTCCAGGGTGCACATGCACGAGGCACAGCCCCCTACCCGGCAGGCGCTGGGTGGTTTGAGGCCGGCACGCTCCATGGCGGCCAGTAGGGTTTCGCCGCTGTCGCAGGCGACCTGGTGTTCCTCGCCATCCAGGCGTACCGCCAGTTGCGCGGCGACCGCTGCGTCGCTGGCGACTACCTGCGCCACTTCGCGTTCACCGGGCAGGGAGACAAAACGTTCGACGTGAACGCGGTCATTCGGTACCCCAAGGCTTTTTAGGGCGCTGACGGCGGTGTTCATGAACGGCCCGGGGCCGCAGATGAACGCATGGGCATCGATAAAGGGTTGTGCCAGGGCCGCCAATTGCGCTGCAGCGGGTATGCCCTGGACCGAATCCAGCCAGTGCACGACTTGCAAACGCTCGGGGTGGGCATTGGCCAGAAAGCGCAATTCATCGCGAAAGATCACCGAACTTTCGTCACGGTTGGCGTAGATCAGCAGAATCCGCCCCTGCCCGGCCAGCAACGCCGAACGCAGGATCGACAACACCGGGGTCACCCCGCTGCCGCCGCCGAACAACAGCAGATCGCCGTCCAGGCTGCGCGGCACAAACACGCCGGCTGGTGCCAGCACTTGCAGGGTCTGGCCTTCCTGCAACTCGCTGCACAGCCAGTTCGAGGCACGCCCGTCGCGCACGCGCTTGACCGTCACCCGCAGCGGCTCGTCGAGCAAGGGCGTGCTCGACAGCGAATAGCAGCGCGGTAGCCAGTCATCACCATAGGGAATACGCAGGGTCAAAAACTGCCCCGGCTGGTAGCAAAAGCGTTCGGCGAGGTGCTCGGGCACATCGAAGATCAGTGAACGGGCATCGGCCGTTTCCTCGACCACCCGCGCCACGCGCAAGGTAAGAAAGTCATTCATGGCTCAATTCTCAAAGTCCCCTGCCCGGCTGGCGGGCAGGTCGACAGGCGATGGCGTCAGACGTACGGGTCCGGGTTGGGCAGGCCCAGCTGCACCGCGCCGAGGGTGCGGCCATAGGCCTGGTAGTTGTTGGCGATGTGCCCGCGAGCCTGGTGCAGGTCGCGGAACAGGCGCGCTACCGGGTTGCTGGTGTACAGCCCCGAGGCCGCCATGCAGCGCAACAACTCGTTGACCTTCTCGGCGCACAGGTTGGTGACGTAGGCCGACTGGTAGCGGTACAGCAGACGGGTTTCCACATCGGGGTATTCGCCGGCGCGGGCCAGTTGCATCAGGTGCTCGTAGTTGCGCTCCAGCACCAGCTTGAGGCTGTCGACGGTGAGCGTGGCCTCCGCCACCGCGGTTTGTGCCGCCGGGTCATCTGCGGTGCGGGCGCCGTGCTTGCCGATGTGTTGCGCGGCATTGGCCCGAAACAGGTCGATGGCGCCTTGCAGCGCGCCGATGGCAGAGGTCGACACCGCCCGTGAGAACACCTGGGCAAAGGGAATGGCATAGATCGGGTTGGTGTTAGCCAGGCGGCCAGGCGTAGCCTCCAGGGTGCAGTTGTTGGTGCGCTGGACCCGGTGCGCTGGCACGAAGGCGTCTTCGACGACAATGTCGTGACTGCCGGTGCCGCGCAGGCCGAGCACTTCCCAGTTGCGCTGGATCTGGTAGTCGGCGCGCGGCAACAGAAAGGTGCCATGCTCGGCGGCCACGTCACCCTCGGCCGGCAGGATGCCGCCCAGCAGCACCCACTGGCAGTGTTCGCTGCCACTGGAAAAGCCCCAGCGGCCGCTGATGCGGTAACCGCCTTCGACCACGGTGACCTTGGCCGTGGGCATATAGGTCGACGACACCAGGGTATCGTGATCCTCGCCCCACACCTCGCGCTGCGCCTCGACCGGATAGCGTGCCAGCTGCCACGGGTGCACGCCCATCACGCCGTAGACCCAGGCCGTGGACATGCAGCCTTCGGCGAGGATCATCTGAATCTCGAAAAAGGTCCGCGGGTCTACTTCGTAGCCACCGAACGCCCGTGGCTGCAGGGCGCGCAACAGCCCCGCCGACTTCAGCTCGGCAATCGATTCATCCGCGACCTTGAGCTCGCGGTCACCTTGCGCCGAGCGCTCGCGCAGTGCCGGCAGCAAACGCCGTGCGCGCTCCAGCAGTTCGATTTCTTCCTCGGTCTTTTCTCGCATGCTGTGCATCCTTCTTGTTCTCCCAATCTCGTTGCGCCAATGCGCGAGCCGTGATTGATCATCGGATTGCCCAGCGGTGAGTTCATCGTCAAAGCGGACTAGGGCCTGTAGGAGCGGATTCACCGGGACGCCGGACCGCCGCGATGGACTGCGTAGCAGGCCCATCTTTTGGGGCCGCGATGCGGCCCATCGCGGATGAATCCGCTCCTACAGGCTTTAGTCCATTAAGACGATGCCGCCTCACAGGGCGCGGGAAATACTCGCCTCATCGACTAAAGGAGGGACAGTCAATGAGTATCCTGCAACGTTTCCAGCTCCCCGGCACTGTCGCCATTGTCACCGGCAGCGGTCGCGGCATCGGCCGTGCCATCGCCCTGGCCTATGCCGAAGCCGGCGCCGATGTGATCTGCAGCGCCCGCAGCGCGGAGGATATCGAGGCTGTGGCCGAGGAGGTCCGCCGTCTCGGCCGCCGCGCCCTGGCCATTGCCTGCGACGTCAACGACAGCGAGCAACGCCAGGCCCTGGTGCGCCGCAGCCAGGAGCAGTTCGGGCGCCTCACCCATCTGGTCAATAACGCCGGCGGTGGCGGCCCCAACGATGCCTTGAGCATGCTCCCCGAGCAGTTCGAAGAGATCCTGCGCTTCAACGTCTCCAGCGCCTACGCCCTGTGCCAGCTGTGCGTGCCGCTGATGTGCGAAGCCGGTGGCGGCAACATCATCAACGTCAGCTCGGTTGCGGCGCGCTATGCCCAGCGCCATTTCAGTGCCTATGGCACTGCCAAAGCGGCGCTCAGCCACCTGACTCGCCTGCTGGCCCAGGACTTTGCCCCGCTGGTACGGGTCAACGCCGTGGCCCCGGGCCCGACCCTGACCGAGGCCTTGAACAAGGTGATGCCCACCGCCATGCGCCAGGCCATGGAAGCCAACACCCCGCTCAAATGCCTGGGCAGCCCCGAGGACATCGCCGCCGCCGCCCTGTACCTGGCCAGCCCGGCGTCAGGCTGGGTCACCGGCAAGATCATCGACGTCGATGGCGGTGCCGACAGCAGCGTCTGGCCGGCCTGAAGCCACTCTTTTCGCCGGTGCCCTGGACCCTTGGGACCGGCTTTTTTATCCCTTCCACAGAGCGAACCGCCATGGATGCCACCCTGATCACCGCCTTGGGCGATGAACTGTTCAATGCCTTGCGTGGGCGCACTACCCTCGCCCCGCTGACTCAGCGTCACCCGGCCATCAGCCTCGACCAGGCGTACCGGATTTCCCTGCGTTTTCTGCAGCGCCGCGAAGCCTTGGGCGAACGGGTCATCGGCAAGAAAATCGGCGTGACCAGCCGCGCCGTGCAACAGATGCTGGATGTGCATCAGCCGGACTTCGGCTTCCTGACCGATGCCATGCAGGTGGAAGACGGCAGTGAAGTCAGCTTTGCCCGCTACCAACTGATTCAGCCGCGGGCCGAAGGCGAAATCGCCTTTATCCTCGGTGAAGACCTCAAAGGCCCCGGCATCCGCGCCGAAGACGTGCTGGCTGCCAGTCAGGCGGTGGCACCTTGTTTCGAGATCGTTGATTCGCGTATCGACAATTGGCAGATCCGCATTCAGGACACCGTGGCCGATAACGCCTCGTGCGGAGTGTTCGCCCTCGGCGAGCAGCGCATCGACCCACGTGACCTGGACCTGGCCTGGGTCGAGATGCACATGCTCAAGAACGGCCAGCCGGCCGGCAGCGGTCTGGGCTCGGCGGTCCAGGGCCACCCGTGCGCGGCGGTGGCCTGGCTGGCCAACACCCTGGGCGAGCTGGGCATTCCCTTTCGCCAGGGCGAAATCATCCTCTCCGGCGCCCTCGCGCCCCTGGTACCGCTGGTGCCGGGTGACCGCATCAACCTGTCGATGAGCGGCCTGGGCAACGCCAGCCTGCGCTTTGTCGCCTGAGTGCGGTCCCTCTTTTCCTCTCCTGGAGCGAAGAACCATGAGCAAGAAGATCAAATGTGCGCTGATCGGGCCGGGCAACATCGGCACCGATCTGCTCTACAAACTGATGCGCAGTGAAGTGCTGGAGCCGGTGTGGATGGTCGGCATCGAAGCCGGCTCCGAAGGTTTGCAGCGTGCCCGCGAGCTGGGCCTGAAAACCTCCGCCGAGGGCGTGGACGGGCTGTTGCCGCATGTGCTGGAGGATCAGGTGCAAATCGTCTTCGATGCCACCTCCGCCTACGTCCATGCCGAGAACTCACGCAAACTCAATGCCCTGGGCGTGCTGATGATCGACCTCACCCCCTGCGCCATCGGCCCGTATTGCGTGCCCCCGGTCAATCTCAAGGCCAACCTCGCCGCCGGCGTGATGAACGTCAACATGGTCACCTGCGGTGGCCAGGCGACCATTCCGCTGGTGGCGGCAGTGTCCAGCGTGCAGGCGGTGGACTACGCCGAAATCATCGCTACGGCCGCGTCGAAATCGGTGGGTCCGGGCACCCGCAAGAACATCGACGAATTCACCCGCACCACCGCGCGCGCCGTCGAACAGGTAGGCGGGGCGAAACAGGGCAAAGCGATCATCATCGTCAATCCCGCCGAGCCGCCGCTGATCATGCGTGACACCGTGCACTGCCTGACCGCCGACACCCCGGACGAGACCGCCATCCGCGCCGCCATCGACGCCATGATCCTTCAGGTGCAGCGCTACGTGCCCGGCTACAAGTTGGTCAATGGTCCGGTGTTCGACGGCAATCGGGTGTCGATCTTCATGGAAGTCGAAGGTCTCGGTGACTACCTGCCCAAGTACGCCGGCAACCTCGACATCATGACCGCCGCCGCCGCACGCACCGCAGAGATGTTCGCCGAGGAAATCCTCAAGGGCGAACTGCTGCTGCGCGCCACCTCCGAACCTGCCATTGCCTGAGGAAATGCCCATGGAACTTAGCGGCAAGCAAATCACCGTTCACGACATGTGCCTGCGCGACGGCATGCACCCCAAGCGTCACCGCATCAGCCTGCAGCAGATGAAGGACATCGCCTGCGGCCTCGACCAGGCCGGCGTACCCTTGATCGAAGTCACCCATGGCGATGGCCTGGGTGGCAGTTCGGTGAACTACGGGTTTCCGGCGCACAGCGATGAGGAATACCTGTCGGCGGTGATTCCGCTGATGAAAAACGCCAAGGTCTCGGCCCTGCTGTTGCCGGGGATCGGCACCGTCGATCACCTGAAAATGGCCTATGAGCTTGGGGTCAACACCATTCGTGTGGCCACCCACTGCACCGAGGCCGATGTCAGCGAACAGCACATCGCCCATGCCCGCAGCCTGGGTATGGACACCGTCGGTTTTCTGATGATGGCGCACATGAACAGCCCGCAAGGCCTGGTCAAGCAGGGCCTTTTGATGGAGAGCTACGGCGCCAACTGCATCTACCTGACTGATTCGGCCGGTTACCTGCTGCCCCACGACGTCAGCGCACGAGTGGCGGCCATGCGCGCGGCGCTCAAGCCGGAGACCGAAATCGGTTTTCATGGCCACCATAACCTGTCCATGGGCGTGGCCAACTCCATCGCCGCCATTGCCGCCGGTGCCCAGCGCATTGACGCCGCCTGCGCCGGGCTGGGTGCCGGTGCTGGCAACACGCCGATGGAAGTGCTGGTGGCGGTGTGTGAGCGCATGGGCATCGAAACCGGTGTCAGCGTGTTCGGCATTCAGGATGTGGCAGAAGATCTGGTGGTGCCGATTATGGACTTCCCGATTCGCAGCGATCGCGATGCCTTGACCATGGGCTACGCCGGGGTCTACGGCTCTTTCCTGCTGTTCGCCAAGCGTGCCGAGCAGAAATACGGCGTACCGGCGCGGGAGATCCTGGTGGAGATGGGCCGCCGTGGGATGGTCGGCGGCCAGGAAGACATGATTGAGGATACGGCGATGACCCTGGCACGGTTGCGCGCTTGACGCTTGACGCTTGAGGTCTCCAGCCTGAGCCCTGCAGTGATAAAGCCCGTCCGACTCAGCCGGGAACCGCTGCAGGGCACTCAAGCTCGATCAGAAACGCCGTCTCACCGTTCTCATGCACCTGGCGAAAGCTGCCATCCATCGACCGGGCCAGGTTCCGGCACAGCTGCAAAGCAATGCCTTGGCGGTGGGCAAAGGGCTGGCAGAGGGTAATGGCCAGGTTCAGGGTGGCTACGCCGTTCAGTTGCATGCACGTGGCAAGCTTGATGTTCAAGGGGGCCTTGGGCGCCTCCTCACTCAGGTACTGCAACAGGGTGTCGAACAATGCGCCCAGGCGCTCGCCGTCGATCCACAACTGCGGGGCAGCCACTTCGTGCGTGTCCAGCGTTGGTACGGCGACGCCTTTAGCTAATTGCGCCGTGAACGCGGCAACGCGCTCCCCTACCCATTGCACGATGCCCAGTTGCTGCGCAACCAGCGGCGGGCGCAACTGATCCAGGTTGAGCAGGCGCTCCAGCTGTTCCAAACGCTGGGCCAACCTGTGCACGGCGATCTGGCCGCTGACCGGTAAGCTCAGTTTGCCGAGGCTGGATTGGAGACGTTGCAGTGGTTCGAACAGATCGTTGTGGACCACCCGGGCAAAGCGAGTGACTTCACGGTACCTGGCCTCGGCTTGTTCGTGAGCATCGCGCAACTGGCCAAGCAGAATGTGCCGATCGGTAAGGTCTTCGAAGCTACCGACCAGGCCCTGGACACTGCCACTCGCATCCCGCCAGGGTTCGGCCCAGTACCGCAGGTAGTGCGACTCACCAAGGAATTCGATATTGCCCTGGGCGTTGAACGCTTCACCTTTTTCGATACAGTCGTCGTGAAGGGCCTGAACCCTGCGCCCTTGCTCGGGGGTAAACCAGAACGCATCCACCAGCCGGTCACCCAGTACCCGATCCAGCGAGGTATGGTGCAGTGCCAGAAAGGGCTGGTTGCACAGTAGCAAGCGGCCCTCTCGATCACGTACGAACATCGGGTTTGCAGAAGCATCAAGCATGGCCCGCAACAAGGCCTGCTGCTCCGGTTCAATGACCGTTTCGGCCTCTTGCGCGGGCTCGGGCATTGTCGTCATGCCCCGCAGGCCGATGCCATTGCGTTGAGCGATGGCCGCCAGCGCCAGGCGGGAATCGACCTGGAGCTTTTCCTGTAACCGGGTTTTGTAGGTACTGACGGTTTTGTAACTGATCGACAGCTGCTCGGCGATGGCCTGATTGGAACGTCCTTCGCTGATCAGCTCCAGCACCGTCAGCTCCCGTGCCGATAGCGCATCCAGCTCTTTGCCCCCCACCGGGACCGGCGCTTTGGCCGCTTCCCGGGGAAAGTAGCGCCGTCCGTGCGCCACAGCACTCAGTGCCCGTTCAAACTCGCCCAACTCATCCTGCTTGCTGACAAACCCATCGGCCCCGGCTTGTACACACAGGCGCGCGAAGTGACTGCTGCCTTGCCCGGTGTACACCAATAGCTGCAGCGCCGGGTCGCGCAGTTTCAGGCGCCGAATCAGGTCGAGGCCGCCGAATCTGGCAATCGCCAGTTCAAGCACGACCAACTGCGGCGAGTCACTGCGGGCATGCACCAGCGCGTCCTGGCCATTGTCCACCTGCGCCACCACCTGGTGCCCCAGGCGCTCGATCACCTGCGCCATGGCCAGACGCAGCAGCGGTAGCGGCTCGACGATCATTACGCGACTCATCAGACAACTCCCTCAAGGCCTTCATGGCCCGGAAAGACAAGCCTAGACCAGCGTGGCCTTCAGTGAAGCTCCTACACGCGGCTAAGGCGACTCCTACAGAACACTTCGCTGCCTAAGCAGACACTCCAGGCATACATTTTTGGAGGTTGCCATGAAACACTTCAGCGAAAGCGCACTGCCTCTGGACCACTTGGCGCATAACCGTCTCGCCCTGGCGATCAGCCTGATACTGGGCAGCGTCTGCTACCTGACCATCAAGGACGTCGAAGCAGAAGACTCGGTGGTAGTCGCCGAACGCCAGGAAGAGCCACGCCCTTCGGCCGCCAGCTTCAACATCGGCGCTTTCTCGCTGATGAGCATGCTCGGCGCCCCTGCCCCCATCTACGTCACCGTGACCAATGGTGTGGGCATCACCAGCGGCGCGCTGGACAGCTCCAGCGTCATCCTGCGTGCGGCCAATGCAACCGGGGTCAAGGCGAGCGGTACTGCAGCTCAGATCAGCTTTGAACAAGGCTCGGTGGTCAACGGCGCCGTGACCCCCGCCACCGCCAATGGCCAGAAAGCCCTGCTGGCCGAGGACGGCGGCAAGATCAGCGGCAGTGGCGTGCGCGTCGAGATGCTCCCGCAAACCGCCGCCGGGGTGAACATCACCGCCAACAACATGACCGGTGTCACCGCCCAGAACGGTGCTGTGGTCAACCTCGACAACAGCCAGGTCAGCATGGGTAGCCCCGCCGGCAGCAACAACGTCGGGCTGCTGGCAAGCGGCGCAGACAGCCTCATCAACTTCAGCGGTGGTGCCGTCAGCACCCTGGCCAAAGGCTCCGTTGGCGTCCTCGCCAAAGACGGCGGCAGCATCGCCCTGAGCAAAGGCACCACGGTCTCCACCAGCGGCACGGTCAGTGGCAGCACCATCAGCCATGGTTTGAAAGCCGAAGGCGCCAGCCGCATCAGCGCCAGCGACATCACCGTCAACACCAGCGGCGCGGCGGCCAGCGGTGCCCGTGCCGAAGGCGCTAGTGAAATCACCCTGACCGATAGCACCTTCAACTCCACCAATGCCGCAACCACCACCACAACCACCGCCGTGCTGCACGCCCTGGGTGGTTCACAGATCAGCGGTAGCGGCCTGAGTGTGAATGCCAGCGGCAACTATGTCGGCGGTGCCCGTGCCGAAGCGAGCAGCATTTCACTCAAAGACAGTCACATCAATGTCACTGGCAGCGGTGTTGTCAGCAACCCTGCCGCAGCCGCCCGGGCCATGGCCGGCGGCAGCCTGGTCATCGACAAGAGCATTCTGGCGGCCCAGGGCACCTACGGCCACGGCATCTCGGTGGAAGGCGCAGGCAGCCAGGCCCAGGTCTCCAACAGCGAAATCTCGGTGCTCGGTGCCCGCTCGATCGGCCTCAATATTACCGGCGGCGCCCAGGCCCAGGTGAGCAAAAGCCAGATCGCCGTCGACGCTCTCAACGGCACC
The DNA here is from genome assembly GCF_049310525.1 of Pseudomonas sp. GZD-222. Taxonomy (NCBI): domain Bacteria; kingdom Pseudomonadati; phylum Pseudomonadota; class Gammaproteobacteria; order Pseudomonadales; family Pseudomonadaceae; genus Pseudomonas; species Pseudomonas sp. GZD-222. Next base: position 21,163 of record NZ_JBMOWO010000108.1, on the reverse strand, counting down.
GGCCCATGGTCCCCTGGTGTGCTGGTCGACGGCGCGGGCTCGAGTCTGGTGCTTAGCGACAGCCAGGTTCGCACCTCGCAGAAAACCAGTTACGGCATCAGCGCTGGCGACGGCGCCGACATCAAGATCAGCAACGGCAGTGTCAGCACTGCAGGCAACTACTCGGCCGGGATCAGTGCCGGTAACGCCACGATCACCGCCGATAATGTCAACGTCTATACCTCCGGCAACGACAATGCCATGGGCGTGGTCGCCAACCTGAACGCCACTGTGATCCTTAATGGCGGCACCGTGACCACCAGCGGCGACGGCTCTCCTGTGCAATCCAACCTGACCTTCCCGCATGCCCTGGCCTCGCGCAACGAAGGCGCCCTGCTGATCGCCAACGGCACGCATCTTCTGACCACAGGCCAGCAGGCTTACGGTGCCGCCGTGGATGACGGCGGCAGCATGCAGCTCAATGGTGTGTCGGTAAAAACCGAAGGAGACCGCTCGATTGGCCTGTACGCCGGCATCGGCGGCCCCAAACCCGGTAGTGTCGTGCTTGAGGCCAACAGCGTGACTGTCGAAACACTCGGTGCCAACGCCGCCGGTGCACGGGTCAGCCGCAACTTCAAAGACGCCCAGACCGCCACGCTTATCCTCAAGGATTCCAGCATCCGCACCCACGGCGATAACTCCGCCGCCCTGCAGGCTGAACGCGGCGGCCAGTTGCAGGCCGACAACAGTGTTGCCAGCACCAGCGGCATTGGCGCCCATGGCGTGCTGGTCAGCAGCATCCCAAGCTCGGCGACCCTCAAACAGGCCAGCGTCATCACCCAGGGCGCCGATGCCCATGGCATGCTGGTCAAGGACGGCGGCCAGCTCAGCGCCGCACAGTCGACTGTCAGTGCCGCTGGCGACAATGCCGCAGCCCTGTACGTGTAAGGCACCAGCCTTGGCGTAAGCCAGGCCGACCTGAGCAGCACCGTGCTGCACAACCTGCACGGCGCGACCGTTGCAGTAGACGGCGTTGGCAACGTTGATTTCGACGATGTAATCGCTGGCGGCAGCGGTCAATGGCTGCATGTCGATGCCAACGCCAGCGTGGCAGGCCTGGCGACCATCAACCTGGCGAGCTCGCAGGTCAATGGCGCTGCCACCACTGCATCGGGCAGCACCTCGAACCTGAGCATGAATGACACCAGTTTGTGGAAACTCACCGGCAACTCGAACCTCAGCAGCCTGAGCAACGACAGCAGCCTGATCGACTTCAGCGCGCCTTCCGGCGGTAGTTTCAAGACGCTTACGGTCAACCAGTATCAGGGCAACAACGGCACCATCGCGCTGAACACTTACCTGTACGACGATCAGTCGCCCTCCGACAAACTGGTAATCGATGGTGGCCAGGCCAGCGGCAGCAGCAACCTGCAGATCAAGAATGCCGGCGGCCCCGGCGCCTTGACCAAAGGCAACGGCATCCAGGTGGTCGATGCGATCAACGGCGGCACCACAGAGGCGCAGGCCTTCCGCTTGCTCAGCCAGGTCAAGGCCGGCCCTTACGAGTACACCTTGCACCGCGCCAGCCTGGACAACAGCAACGCCCAGGCCTGGTACCTGCGCTCGACCAAGGATGCCACTCCGGTTGATCCAACCCCAGTTGATCCAACCCCAGTTGACCCGACTCCGGTTGACCCAACCCCAGTCGATCCGACTCCCGTCGACCCAACGCCTGTTGACCCTGCCCCGGTCGACCCGGCTCCCGTTGATCCAATCCCTGTCGACCCAGCGCCGAGCCCCGTTGACAACACCCCTCAACCTTCACCTCAGGTGCCCAACTACCGTCCGGAAACTTCGTTGTACAGCGCCATTCCCGACATGACCCTGCGCTACAGCCGCATGCTGGTCGATACCCTGCATGAGCGGATGGGCGAAGAAGTCCGTAGCGCGGTCGATCCGCTCCCTGGTGAAGCGCAAAGCGACTATGGTCCGTCCCTGGGTTGGGGCCGCTTGATCTATGGCCAGGGCGATCAGGACCTGGGTAACGGCAGCAGCTACGACTACAGCCAGCAAGCGTTTCAGGTTGGTATCGACCTGTACCACGGCGAAGATACCGACGGCAGTACCGATCAGGCCGGGATCTCGCTGTCTGCCGGTAAAATTGCCGGCGACGTTGAACACACCGATGGCAGCGCCGCCGGCGACGCCAAGGTGCGTGCCGTTGGCCTGGGCGGCTACTGGACTCACTTCGGCCCAGAAGGCTGGTACCTGGATGGTGTACTGCAATTCAACCACTTCGATATCCAGGCGCACCCTGAAGATCTGCCGCGGTTCAAGACCAAGGGCAAAGGCATCACCGCGTCGCTGGAAGCCGGTTACCCGTTCAAGCTGAACAAGGACGAATCGTTCAAGATCGAGCCGCAAGCCCAGGTGATTGTCACCAAGATCAAGATCAATGACAGCCACGACGCTGCCGCCGACGTGCGCTTCGAGGATGTCGACTCGCTGACCGGCCGCCTGGGGGTACGCATCGACAAAGACATGTTCCGCGAGGACGACAAGGGCAAGCTGCACCGCACTAACCTGTGGATTCGCCCAAGCATCTGGCATGAGTTCAAGAGCCAACCGAAAACCGAGTTCTCCTCCAGCGACGGCTACATCCCCTTCACTACTGACATGGGCGGCACCTGGACTGAAGTAAACCTGGGCGTGGACTATCAGGTCAGCGAGAAAACCACGATCCATGTATCTGCCGGGTATGAGAAAGGCCTGGATAACGACAGCCACGGCTACGAAGGGATTCTCGGCGTCAAGGTCAAGTTCTAGCCTCCTGGCCCCCAGCGGGAGCGGCGCACCGCCGCTCCCGCTGGGCTGTTTAAAAAAAACCTGACGATCCCTCCCTATTCTGTAGGGCATGGCTATCCTTCCCTGTGTCACGATGACAATTGGACATCATTGTGCGGGCCCGCACACGACACTGGATCGCGGCTCCAGCCGCCCACTGCCGGGATGAACTCATTTGGCCAAACAGGTGGCAAGGTTTTCAGGTTTATGGGCAAACACACAATTAACCGGCAAACGCGAAATTCAAGTAACTCGGTTTTTACGACGCCAGCGCTGTACTTATCGACAGCCTGCTCATCACATGAAGTGGTTGATACCGCAGAACGTATCACTCGTAGCAGCCAACAGCTCCATGTGAGGAACATATGATCAAAGAGCCCTACATCCTGTTTACCAGGATAGTGATAAAAAAAGACAACCAAGGGCACCTGTTTACCGATCCCTTGTGGGCAAAAGACCTCAAGCTGCACCTGGACTATATCGAAAACTTCGGAATCTGCTGCCCGGTTGAAAAAAGCAAAAACGTGGCAGGGCTGCAGGACATTTCCAATCTGGATATAAAGTGGCTGTTTGAGCTGAAAAACGACCGTGGCGTCCTGTCCGTTTTAAAAAACCTGCTACCGAATTTCATGACCGTGATCAAGGCCTGTAAACAAGCCAGGATTGTTCATTCTGATGGCGCAGGCTGGGCATTCCCCTTGTCTTTTTATTTGTTGCTGCTCAAGCCATTCATGCCCTTTAAATGGATTGTCGTCATAGAGTCTTCCTTCTGGATGCTAGGTGAACGCGAGGCTAAAACCACCCGTAAAGTAATTGAACACTACGCGCATAAAAGGCTATTGAAGTGCTGTTTGAAAGCCGCCAATGCAAGAATATTCACTCAATCATTCTACCGCGAATACTTTCTCGGCAACGAAAAGAGACGAACACTTATCAACCCAGCAACCTGGGTAGACCAAAGTAATTTCTCAACCCCGGAAGCGGTTGAGCGCCGCTTCAAAGACAAGCGCGATGACAAACTGAATATTTTATTCCCTTCACGTTTGGTGATAGACAAGGGTGTCCTTGTTGTGCTCGACGCCATAGAGCAATTAAAGCTCCATGACGTGAACGTAAATATAACCATCATGGGCTCAGGCGACCTGAAAGAAAACTGCCTGCGCTTTACCAATGGGCAACATGGCGGTGTTAGCGTCCGGTTCCAGGAGAATATCAATTACGGAGAAGATTTCTTCAGAATCATCGCCGAACATGACTGGGTCCTGGTTCCCACCCTCAAGCAGGAACAACCCAGGATCATCTTTGACGCGTTTAGCCAAGGCACGCCTGTCATCGCTTCAGACACTCATGGCATCCTCGACATTACCAACAAGGACACCGCCTTTACCTTCGAAACAGGAAAATCATCCAGCCTGGCAGAAACCATTCTTCATGTAGCGCGGCATCCTGATCTTGCGCTGACAATGGGGCTCGCCGGTTTGCACTATGCGGCTGGCAAGACGCACTTGCAGATGCATCAAGACAGAGCAACATTTCTGAAAAGCAGCCTGAATCGATAATCAATTATTGTTCTCAATAGCATTAACAGTGCAGTACTGCCACCGGTCTAATTGAGGTGCAATGATTTAACTACTTCAAAGCGGTGATCTACGCTCAATCCAAGTCTGCTTGGAGCGCCTCCAATGCCATCGGTTGAAGAACAAAAACCTGTGCGGCGCAAGGAAGCCCTGCTGTTCATCTTCCTCGTCGCCTGCCTGTTCCCCCTGCTATCGGTGGCAATCGTCGGTGGCTACGGTTTCATCATCTGGTTTTTGCAAATGCTCTACGGCCCGCCCGGGCCGCCGAGCTGACAGACATTCCCTTGTGTCTAGTGGAGCCAGCGCATGGACCAAACTCTGCATATTGCCAGCCTTGTAGTACTTGCCCGCCCAGAACTGCTTGAAGCAGTAAAAGCCAACTTGCGCCTGCTCGATAGCCTCGAGCTGCATCAAGAAAGTAGCGCCGGAAAGTTGGTGGTGGTGCTTGAGGCCGAGGATGAAAACCAGATACTGCAACGCATCGACCAGATCAACAATCTGCCGGGTGTACTCAACGCGGCGTTGATCTACCACGAACTCCTCGACCGCGCAGGAGAGACCGAATGAGCATGACCCGCCGTGAATTCGCCAAAGCCCAGGCTGCCGCCATAGCCGCTGCTGCGGCCGGGCTGCCGATCTATACCACCGCCAGTAACCTGATTACTGAGGCGGACATGGTCACTCTGGACTGGAACAAGGCGCCCTGCCGTTTCTGTGGCACCGGTTGCAGCGTGATGGTCGCCACACGGGACAATCGAGTGGTGGCTACCCACGGAGACGTCAAAGCCGAAGTCAATCGGGGCCTGAACTGTGTCAAAGGCTACTTCCTGTCGAAAATCATGTATGGCAACGACCGCCTGACCCAGCCGCTGCTGCGCATGAAAAACGGTCAGTACGACAAACAGGGCGAGTTCCAGCCGATCAGTTGGGAAAAAGCCTTCGACATCATGGAGACCAAGTTCAAGGAAGCCTTGAAGAACAAGGGGCCAGGATCGGTTGGCATGTTTGGCTCCGGGCAATGGACGGTGTGGGAAGGTTATGCCGCCAACAAGCTGATGAAGGCCGGTTTTCGCAGCAACAACATCGATCCCAACGCCCGCCATTGCATGGCTTCGGCGGTCATGGGCTTTATGCGCACCTTCGGCATGGACGAGCCGATGGGCTGCTACGACGACATCGAAGCCACTGACGCGTTCGTGCTCTGGGGCTCGAACATGGCCGAGATGCACCCGATTCTCTGGAGCCGGGTCACCGACCGGCGCCTGAGCCAGCCGCAGGTCAAGGTCGCGGTGCTGTCTACCTTTGAGCACCGCAGCTTCGAACTGGCCGACATTCCCATGGTGTTCAAGCCACAGACCGACCTGTTGATCCTCAATTACATCGCCAATCACATCATTGAAAGCGGCGCGGTCAACAAAGACTTCATCAGCAAGCACACGCGCTTCGCCCAGGGCGCCGACGACATCGGCTACGGCCTGCGCCCGGACAACCCACTGGAGACCAAGGCCAAGAACGCCGACAAGGCCAACACCTGGAGCGACATCGATTTCGAGCAGTTCGCCGCCTTTGTCCGCCCCTACACCCTGGAGCGCACCGCCAAGGAATCCGGCGTGCCCGCGGAACGCCTCAAGGCCTTGGCCGAACTTTATGCCGACCCGAAACGCAAGGTCGTGTCGTTCTGGACCATGGGCTTCAACCAGCACACCCGTGGGGTCTGGGCCAACAACCTGATCTACAACATCCACTTGCTCACCGGCAAGATCAGCGAACCGGGCAACAGCCCCTTCTCGCTCACCGGCCAACCCTCTGCCTGCGGCACTGCCCGCGAAGTCGGGACCTTCTCGCACCGTTTGCCCGCCGACCTGGTGGTGACCAATCCCAAGCACCGCGCCACGGCGGAAAAGATCTGGAAGCTGCCGGCCGGCACCATCGAGGAAAAGGTCGGTTTTCATGCTGTGCAACAGAGTCGCATGCTCAAGGATGGCGTGCTCAACGTCTATTGGACCCAGGCCAGCAACAACATGCATGCAGGGCCCAACATCATGCAGGAGGTGCTGCCCGGCTGGCGTAAACCGGAGAATTTCGTGATCGTCTCCGATGTCTACCCTACCGTCTCGGCCCAGGCCGCCGACCTGATCCTGCCCAGCGCCATGTGGGTGGAAAAGGAAGGTGCCTTTGGCAACGCCGAGCGCCGTACCCAGTTCTGGCACCAGTTGGTCAGCGCACCCGGTGATGCCAAATCGGACCTGTGGCAGCTGGTGGAGTTTTCCAAACGCTTTACCACTGATGAAACCTGGCCTGCCGAACTGTTGGCCAAGTCGCCGGAACACAAGGGCAAGACCCTCTTCGAGGTGCTGTTCAAGAACGGTCAGGTCGACCAGTTCCCGGTCGAGCAACTGCAGGCCGGTTACAAGAACGATGAGGCCAAGGCATTCGGTTTCTATCTGCAAAAAGGCCTGTTTGAGGAATATGCCCAGTTCGGCCGTGGCCATGGCCATGACCTGGCTCCGTTCGATCAGTACCACAACGAGCGCGGACTGCGCTGGCCGGTGGTCGATGGCAAGGAAACGCGCTGGCGCTACCGCGAAGGCCTCGACCCTTACGTCGAGGCCGGCAGCGGCGTGCAGTTCTATGGCTATCCGGACAAGAAGGCGATCATCTTCGCCCTGCCCTACGAGCCGCCTGCAGAAGCCCCGGATGCCGACTACCCGTTCTGGCTGAGCACCGGCCGGGTGCTTGAGCACTGGCACACCGGCAGCATGACGCAACGGGTCGAGGAGCTGTACAAAGCAGTGCCCGATGCCTTGGTCTATATGCACCCCGACGATGCCAAGGCTTTGAATGCACGGCGCGGCAGTGAAGTGAAACTGATAAGCCGCCGCGGCGAAATCCGCGCACGTATCGAGACCCGAGGGCGCAACAAGCCACCGCAAGGCTTGGTGTTCGTGCCGTTCTTCGATGCCAACAAGCTGATCAACAAGGTCACGCTCGATGCCACTGACCCGATCTCCAAGCAGACCGACTACAAGAAATGCGCCATACGAATCGAGTTGATCAGCGTGGCCTGAGGAGCACCGTCATGACGTCAAGAATCCTGCCGTTGTTTCTCTTCGCTGCGATTGGCGTAGTGATTGCAGCTGAAGTCAACTATCCGCTCGATGCCCCGGGGCCGGATGGCCGGCGACCGGGCGGCACCCTGACCCAGAACATGCCGGCGCCGCCGATTGCCAACGATGAAAACAAGGACCTCAAGCGCGAGCGCAATTACCCGGACCAGCCGCCGACCATTCCCCACAGCATTCGCGGCTATCAGATCGACAAGAACGGCAACAAGTGCCTGTCGTGCCACAGCCGCGCCAACAGTGCCCGCAGCCAGGCGACCATGATCAGCATCACCCACTACATGGACCGCGATGGTCAGGCCCTGGCGGCGGTATCGCCGCGCCGCTACTTCTGCAACCAGTGCCATGTGCCGCAGAAAGAAGTGCAGCCGCTGGTGGGCAACAGCTTCGAAACCATCGACAAGATCCTGCAAGACGACGCCAACGCCGCGAAGAAACCCTGAGGAGGCGCCATGAAAGCACTGTTCGCCCTGCTTAAGGAGTACTGGGGCATCCTCTGTCGGCCGAGCGTCTATTTCAGTCTGGGCTTTCTGACCCTTGGCGGTTTTATTGCCGGGATCATTTTCTGGGGTGGATTCAACACCGCGCTGGAGCTGACCAACACCGAGAAGTTCTGCGTGTCATGCCATGAAATGCGTGACAACGTGTTCGTCGAGCTCAAGGAAACCATCCACTACACCAACCGCTCAGGGGTGCGCGCCAGTTGCCCTGACTGCCATGTACCGCACGAATGGACGCACAAGATCGCACGCAAGATGCAGGCGTCCAAAGAGGTCTGGGGCAAGATTTTCGGCACCATCGACACCCGCGACAAGTTCGTCGCCCTGCGCCGGGAGCTGGCCGAGCATGAATGGGCCAGGCTCAAGGCCAACGACTCGCGCGAGTGCCGCAACTGTCACAACTTCGAGTTCATGGACTTCACCCGTCAGAGCAAGCGCGCTGCCGCCATGCACTCCACCTCATTGGCCAAGGGCGAAGCCACCTGTATCGACTGTCACAAAGGCATTGCCCACCGGCTGCCGGACATGCACGGTGTCAAGGGCTGGTAAGCCTTTTCAGGGCGTTACCTGATAGCCCTTGCCCTGCAAGCAACTGGTGTACGCGGAGGCGCTGTTGGTCTCATTAGTGCGGCGCTGTTGGCGTCGCTCCTGGCGTTGATGGGCGCCACCGACCACGGCACCCGCCGCTGCGGTTTCCTTGGCCCGATTCTGCCGGTAGTCCTGCTTCACATCGTCGTCGACGCGGTCATAGACTTCGTCGTGCTGACGGCCACGCACCTCTGCCCCGACCGCACCGGCGGCAGCACCGACCGCCGCGCCCCTGACCCGGCCGCCCGCCACGGGCGGCGCGGTTGTGGTGCTATTGGCGACATTGTGACAATCGTTGATGTCCAGCTGGACCTGCTGTGAGCTCTGACCCTTGAGGGGCACCACGGTTTCAGCCCACGCAGTGGCGCCGGACAAGGACAGGACCAAGCAAAAACCAAGTGACGATAAACTGCGCATGATGAGCTCCAATGCTTGTTGAAGCACGGAATCCTATAAGAATAGCTCAGCAGAAATACCTCAGCGATCAATACCCAGCTCATCTTCAGTCAGAATCGCCCGGGCAATGTCTTCATCGCTGGCTTGCAGGCCAGGGTGCTCCTGACGAATACGCTGCATCATCGACTCCAGGTAAACGCCACGAATCGCGCCGCCACTGGCAATGAACGAAGAGGCATCGTCACGGGCCGGGATGATGCGTTTGTCGTCCTTGAAGGTGGAGTACAGCGAAGCGGAAACCCCCGCCGAGGTGGCCACATCGCCGGCGTCCACATCAGCCAGCACAGAACCCACGGGCAAGCACAGAACAAGCGAAGAAGCGATCAGTAAACGACGCATGGTGGTGCCTCCGGAAAAAGAGTACCTACGTCACATAGATCTTCGCAGTAGCATCCAAGTTCCCTGCTACTGCACCGGCAGGAAATTCATCAGCAGCAGGCTTTGCGCGTAGTTCAGGCCAATGCGCCGGTAACGCTCATCGAGCATCTGCGCCAACAGATCCAAACGCGCAACGATCTTGCCGAATTCGACGGCGAAACTCAGGTTGCTGCCTTCCTGCGATATTTCGTTGGAAAACAATAACAGCACGCCATTGGCATCCTGGCGTTGGCTGAGCATCCAGGTGGCTTTTTCGATGTTGCGCGCCGCGTTGCTGACAAACTGCGGGTCGATGATATCGGTCATGAAGAACTCTGTTCGACCACCATGGGCGGTCACCAGCATGCTGCCAATGGCATAGATGAACGCCCCGACCCGGTCGCCGCGAAACTCCGGGCTCAAGGCATAGCTCAGCGCCGCCAGGTCGCGACGCTCGCCCAATTGTGGCAATGCCTGGCGTTGCTCGATGGCCTGGCGGATCTGGCGCTCGGCGGTGCTGGCGTCTACGAAGCCCGATTGCCGCCATTGCTCGGGGTTGCGTTGATACAGCTTGTTCATCAGCAGGTACAGGCTGCGCAGGTTGTCGCGCATGGTCAGGGTGGCCATGCGATCAACGCTGGTCTGGAACAGTTCCTGCGGTTTGCCCTGACTGAACTGGGTGGCGATATCACTGCCCTGTTGCTGGCTGCAGCCACTGACGCAGAAGATCAACACAGCGACCAGCATCGACTGCCGGCGCCTTGGCGGGGGGCGAACAGGACAATTATCACGCATCGGCAATTGGCTCGGACTCACTGGCGGCATCGGGAATCAGTGCCGCCTGCCCATGAGTAGAACCGTGATTGGCGAAAAAGTGCCTTACTGCACTGTGGCCAAGGTTCAGCTCTTTTTTCGCAACCGGTGCGCAGTACGTTGAACCCCGCGCACGCCAGGCACCTCGAATGGATAAATACCTGTACCCGGCCACGCGGGGTGGTGCAATGAGTTTCATACTCTGGTTTGCGGTGCTGGGCGCTGTGCTACTGGTGCTGGCACTGACCACCTCCTGGTTGGGTTGGATGCCCGCTACCACCTCTGCGGTGTGCTTGATCCTGGGTATGGCGATCGGCCCTGCGGGGCTTGGCCTGTTGCAGCTGAATGTGGCGCAAACAGCGCCCTGGATGGAGCACCTCACCGAGATTGCGCTGCTATTCTCGCTGTTTGTCTGCGGTCTCAAACTCCGCCTGGCGTTCAGTCGGCGCATGTGGCGAGTGGTGCTGGGGTTGGCCGGGCCCCTGATGCTGATCAGTATCATCGGCCTGTGCCTCGTTCTGCATCTGTGGCTGCAGTGGTCCTGGGGGCAGTCGTTGCTGGTGGCGGCGATACTTGCGCCGACTGATCCGGTGTTGGCGTCGCTGGTACAGGTCAACGACGCTCAGGATCAAGATGCCGTACGTTTCGGCCTCTCCGGCGAAGCCGGGTTGAACGATGGCGTCGCCTTTCCGTTCGTGTTGCTCGGTTTGCTGCTGATCAGCGACCCCTCCCCCTCCAGCCACGCGCTGCTGCTATGGAGCATGCAAGACCTGGCCTGGGCAGTCCTGGCCGGACTGCTGGTGGGCTACGTAATGGGCCATGGCGTTGGCCGCCTGACCCTCACGTTACGTAGCCGCAACGCCGACAGCACGCTGTCACCTAACGACTACCTGGCACTGGCGTTGATCGCCCTGGCGTATGTCGGCGCTGAGTTGATCCATGCCTACGGCTTTCTCGCGGTGTTCGCTGCCGGTCTTGGCCTGCGCCGTGCCGAGATGACGTCTGCCCCCCATACTGCGGTACCCGCCGAGCATCTGGTGCAGCCTGTGGTCGGTCACTCGCAAGCGGAACCCGGACGGGTGTTACACGGTGATATATCCCAACTGGAAGACAGGCAGGTGGCAGCAGGGGTCATGATGGGCGATATGCTGGCATTTGGCAGTTTGGTAGAACGGGTGATGGAAGTGTTTCTGGTGACCTTGCTGGGCATTGTCCTGGTCGGTCATTGGGATTGGCGTGCGCTGGGGGTCGGCCTGGCCCTGTTCATGCTGCTGCGGCCTGCGGGGGCGATGATAATCCCTTGGGGTACGTTGCTCGACTACCAGCAACGGTTATTGGTGGGCTGGTTCGGTATTCGCGGGATTGGCAGCCTCTACTACCTGTTCTACAGCCTCAATCAGGGCATGGCCCCCGCCCTTGCTGGCGACTGTATCGATCTGATCCTGTCCGTGGTGGCGTTGAGCATCCTCATTCATGGGCTAAGTACTCAGCCAGTGCTTGCCCGCTATCACCAGAAGTCCTGAGGGCGCAGGCGCTGTTCATACTCAAGAAAGATTACTGCCGGGTCTCGGTGCGCGCCTAAATGACCTATACCCAATAGGCCGAACAGCACGTATTGGGACGTCTATGGCCGAGTCGAAGAAAATGGGCCTGATTGGCCTGACCACCCTGGTGACCGTCAACATGATGGGCTCGGGGATCATCATGCTGCCCACCAGTATGGCGCAACTGGGCGCGGTATCGCTGCTGTCCTGGGTGGTAACCGCCATCGGCTCCATGGCCATCGCCTATAGCTTCACCCAATGCGGGGTGTTTTGTTCGCGCTCCGGCGGCTTGTCGGCCTATACCGAAGAGGCCCATGCCAAGTCGGGATTCTTTCTTTGCTCTTACCTGTACTTTCTGTCGCTGGCGATCGCCAATGTCGCCGTGGCCATTTCCGCCGTGGGTTATATGACCGCGTTCCTGCCCTGGTTGGGCAGCGGTGCGACGGCGCTGTGCATTGGCACTGTCGGGCTCATCTGGTTGACCATCGTCGCCAACTTCGGCGGCCCGGCGATTACCGGCAGGATCGGGGCGATCACGGTCTGGGGCGTGATTATTCCGGTCGCCGGTTTAAGTGTCATCGGCTGGTTCTGGTTCGACCGCGAGGTATTCACCCAGGCCTGGAATCCGAACCAGCTACCCATCTGGGAGGCTATCGGCAAGACCATTCCCCTGACCCTGTGGGCGTTTCTGGGCATGGAATCGGCGGCTCAGGCTTTCGATGCGGTGGAAAACCCCAAGCGCAACGTGCCCCTCGCCTGCCTGTTCGGCACCCTGGGCGCAGCCGTGGTCTATGTGCTGTCGACCACGGTTATCCAGGGCATCGTGCCCAATCTGGAGTTGGCCAATGCCTCGGCGCCGTTTGCCCTGGTCTACGCGAAGATGTTCAACCCGGTGGTGGGCAACATCATCATGGTGCTGGCGGTAATGGCCTGTGTCGGCTCGCTGTTGGGTTGGCAGTTCACCCTGGCGCAAACAGCGAAAATGACCGCTGATCAAGGCATGTTTCCCAAATTGTTCTCCCGGGTCAGCGCCATGAATGCGCCGATTCTCGGCATGCTGGTATGTGGCGTGCTGCAAACGGCAATGGCGCTGTCGACCATCTCGCCCAATGCCAGCGCGCAGTTCAGCAAGCTGGTGAGTCTTGCTGCGGTGACCAACCTGATCCCCTACGTGACGGCCCTGACCGGGCTCCTGGCGATCATGCACAAGGCCCGGGTGAGTCCCGCAGTGTACAGCCGCAATACTCTGGTGCTGCTGGTGGCGGTGGGCTATTCGCTGTATGCCCTGTATGCCTGCGGCATGGAAGCGGTACTCGGAGGCGCGCTGGTACTGGCCTTCGGTTATCTGCTGTATGGCTTTCTGGCCAAGCGCTTCATTATCGAACAGGCCAGGAGCGAACGAGGGACCGGTTATGAAAGCTGACCTGCGCCGTCTTGCCTGCCTGCTGATCCTGCTGCCGGCCCTTGCTCAGGCGGCAACTCTGGAGCAGGTGCGCGCCAGCAACACCCTGACCCTCGGCTATCTGCCGGACTTTGCCCCCTTCAGTGTGCAGGACGGCGACAAGGCCAGCGGCTACGCCATCGACCTGTGCCTGAAGGTGGCCGAGCAGGTCAAGCTGACGTTGGCGCTGGCCGACCTTCACGTGCGTTTTCAGCCGGTAGCGCTGGCTGATGAGATCACGGCAGTCAGTTCCGCACAGGTGAATCTGCTCTGCACGCCCACGGTAGCGACCCTTGAGCGGCGCAAGCAGGTGAGTTTTTCCGTGCCGGTGTATACCGCCGGGGTAACGGCGCTGGTGCGCAAAGATGCTTCGCCGGCGTTGCTCAATGTGCTCAATGGCAAACAGGCGCACAAAGGGCCGACCTGGCGGGCAACGGTGAATCGGGGGCTGGCCAACCAGACCTTTGCGGTGGTCGCCGGTGGAGTGACTGAGGGGTGGATCCGTCGGAAGCTGCAGGCACTTGGAGTGATTGCCACGGTGATCACAGTGCCGAACAATGAAGCGGGGATGCAAGCGGTTGCCACAGGTAGTGCCGATGCCTTCTTCTCCGAGCGCATGCTGTTGAAGAATCTGTTGACGCGGCATGCAGATGACGATGCGTTGATGCTGGTCGAGCGGATCTACGAGTACGCGCCGGTATCGATGGTGCTGCCCCGCGAAGATGAGGATTTTCGTTTGCTGGTGGATACGGTGATCAGCGGGATGTATCGGTCCGGGGAAATCGAGCAGGCTTATGGGCTGTATCTGGGCGGAGCGACCGAGGCTGTCAGGCGTTTGTTCAAGTTGTATGCGCTGCCGTTGTAGGGATCAATCACCCTCCCGCCGCCGCTGCTCACGTCCCAACCACGCCCCCGTCAAGGCCCAGGCCAGCGCAATCCCGGCGCCGATAAACATCGCCAACGCCGGATGATCCGCCATCAGATCCAGTCCGCGCTTGACCCAGCCACTGAGCGCATCCCCGCCGCGATATACCACCGTATCGGTAAAGTTCTTGGCCTTGTACTTATGTTCCGGTTCCACCACGGTATAGAGCATCTCCCGCCCCGGCCGCACCAGCGCATACTCCCCGACCCGACGCACCACCATCACCACGACAAACACCGCAAACAACGGCGCCAGCGCCAACCAGAGAAAGCCGGCCACCATCACCAACGGCACCGCCACCAGCAAAATACCGACTCCCAGCTTGCGCGCCAGATGGCCGGTGATGAACACCTGGGTAAGAATCGACAAAAACTGCACGACGCTGTCGATCAGGCCGAATACTTGTGTCTGTTCGGTACGGCTGCTGAAGTGCTCAGCCACCAGGCGCGCCTGTTCGAAGTACAGGAAGGTGCTGACACTGGCCAACAGCACTACAAACAACGCAATCGCCAGCAGGTAGGGCGAGCGAAACACCTCGCTGGCACCGGCGAACGGATTTCCGCCCAGAGGACGCGAACGCGGCCGCTCAGTGTCTGCCGGTAACGGATGGCGGTCCCTGAAGCGCTGCAGGAACACCGCGGCAGCCACGCTGCCCAACAGGCAGGCGGTGGCCAGCAGCACCAGCCCGGCATGGCCAATCACTCCGACCAGCAGGGTGCCCAGCAACGGCCCAACCAACCCGCCCAGGCTCGCGCCACCAGCCAGCAGGCCGAACAGGCGTTTGGCCTGTTCGCTGGACAGCAGGTCGGCCAGCACGCTCCAGGCCAGGGAGATGCTCAACAGATTGAACATCGACAACCAGATGTAGAACGCCCGGGCGCTCCACAGGTTGTCGGGCTCCACGGCAAACAGCGCCGCGAACACCAGCAGGTTGCTGGCCAGAAAACCGTAGGTCCAGGGCAGGATGCGTCGGCGTTGTACTTTCGAGGCCACCCAGCCGAACAGCGGAAAGGCGATCAGGGTCAGTACGAAGGTGCCGGTGAACAACCACTGCAGATTCTCGACGCCACCCGCCACGCCCATGGTCTCGCGCACCGGGCGGAGCATGAAGTAACCAGTAAACAACAGGAAAAACAGCGTCAGCCCCGCCACAACAATGGGCATTTCGCCTTGGCGAACATTGAACAAACCTGTTGCCGAAATAGCCATGGGCGATCAGGCGAACTGCTCGATCAGCTGTTTGCGCTGAGCGTCAGTGAGCAAGGGACCGCTGCCGGCCTTGAGCTGGTCGAGTTGCCGGTCCGGGCGACTGGTGGCCGGGATCACTGCAGTTACCGCCGGGTGGCTGATAGCGAACTTGAGGAACAACTGCGCCCAGCTGCCAATACCCATCTCCGTTGCCCAGGCGGGCAATGCCTGGTCCTTGACCCTGGAAAACAGCCGGCCATCGTCGAAGGCACGGTTGATCAGCACGGCCACGCCCTTGTCCTCGGCTAGTGGCAGGACGCTGCGGGCCGCGTCGGGCGAATTGACCGAATAGTGGATCTGGATGAAGTCCAGCGGCTCCTTACGCAGGATCCGCTCCAGTTCGTCGAGGCCGCTGTCTATATAGTGAGTTACACCAACGTAGCGCGTCAGGCCTTGCGCCTTGAGTTCGCGGGCGTAAGGCAGCTGGCGCTGCCAGTCGCGCAGGTTGTGGATTTGCAGCAGCTCGACCTTGTCGGTGCGCAGGCTGCGCAGCGTGCCCGCCCATTGTGCTTCGGCAGCGGCGCGACTGTCGGCGGCAATCTTGGTGGCCAGGAAGGTCTTGCTGCGCCAACCGCCCTCCTCCAGCAACTGGCCAAGCACGGCATCGGCACCGCCGTAATTGGGTGAGGTATCGATAACCTGGCCGCCGCCATCGAAGAACACCTTGAGCACCTGCTTGAGCTGCTGAAACTGCGGCGAGTCGGTTTCAACCTCGAAGCTGCCCGAGGTCCCGGCGCCAATCACCGCCAGCGCCTCGCCACTGGAGGGAACTTTACGGGTGAGCATGGCGCTGTTGCTTTGGGCGAAGCCTGGGCTCGACAGCCCCAGGCAGCCCAAGCCCACGACAAGCGAGGCACTGGCGGCGAGAAAGTCGCGACGGCTGGGCATGGCAGCTCTCCTCGGCGAATGTCTGAAGCAAAGGAAAAGCTTA
Source organism: Pseudomonas sp. GZD-222 (assembly GCF_049310525.1). NCBI lineage: Bacteria > Pseudomonadati > Pseudomonadota > Gammaproteobacteria > Pseudomonadales > Pseudomonadaceae > Pseudomonas > Pseudomonas sp. GZD-222. The sequence goes on along the minus strand of NZ_JBMOWO010000108.1, from coordinate 4,838 downwards.
GCCCTGAGGACACCACACCGCCCCGGCAATCGTTACCGTATGTGTAGGTTGAATCGGGTGGAGTACATTTGTACTCCCGCCAGTTCAAGGCGCATCAACCAGCCCCCTGGATGACGGAAAAATCCGTGGCCTTGCTCACACGCCGACTATATTGAGCTAGTCACCGCCCGCAGCCAGAGCGCCCCATGCTGGATACCGATCAGTTGATCATTTGCGAACATTGCGACTGCGTGTACCACAAGGTCCCCCTCGGCAAACACCAGAAGGCCTTGTGCCTGCGCTGCGGCGCCGTGCTGCAACGTTACAACGGCCTTACCTTGCAGCAGCGCCTGGCCTTGAGCCTCACTGCCGGGGTGCTATGGCTATTGGCCAATTTCTACCCGGTGATGAGCATCAGCCTGCAGGGTTTCTCCAACAGCGCCACGCTGTGGGATTCGGTGCTCGCCCTGGCCACCGGGCCGATTACCTTTATTGCCCTGGTGGCGGCGATCTCGATCATCATCGCGCCACTGTTCCAGCTGTTGTTGCTGATCTGGGTGCTGTGCTTTGCCTTGAACGGCCAGCGTTCGCCGGCCTTCAGCCTGTGCATGCGCTGGCTGGAAACCCTGCGCCCGTGGAGCATGCTCGAGGTCTGCCTGCTGGGCGCCATGGTCGCGGTATTCAAACTAGCCGGCCTGCTCGACGTGCTGCCGGGCATTGGCCTGTTGGCGCTGGCGGCGCTGAGTCTGCTGATGATCCGCGTGGCCGGCCGAGACATCCGCGAACTCTGGGACAGCCTGCCATGAGCCGTCCACCGCTGGCCTCGGAGCTCAACCTGATGCTCTGCCACGCCTGCGGCAAAGCCTGCAAGATCAGTGTGGCCGGGCACTACTGCGACCGCTGCGGCGCCCCGCTGCATGCACGCAAGCCCAATTCGCTGACCCGCACCTGGGCCTACCTGATCGCCTCGCTGGTGTTCTATGTGCCCGCTAACCTGCTACCGGTGATGAACACGAAAATGCTCGGCAGCGGCGACGACAGCACGATCATGAGCGGCGTCATCGAGTTCTGGTCGCACGGTGCCTGGGACATTGCCCTGATCATCTTCATCGCCAGTATCGCCGTGCCGGCGACCAAGTTCGTTGCCCTCGGCCTGCTGCTGATTACCGTGCAGCGCGGCAGCGACTGGGCGCAGCGGGAGCGCTCGAAACTCTATCGTTTTGTCGAGCTGATCGGTTACTGGTCAATGCTCGATGTGATTGTCGTGGCGCTGGTCGCCGCACTGGTCAAGTTCCAGGCCCTGGGCGACATCGAGCCGCGCCCGGGCATTCTGTTTTTCGGCCTGGTGGTGGTGTTCACCATGCTCGCCGCCATGAGTTTCGACCCCCGGATGATCTGGGAAAGCCGTCAACCCGAGGAGCACACGGATGAAGTCAGCAGCCACTGAAGAGCCGCCAGTGCCAGGCCCATCGACGGTCAAGACCCGACGCTTCAATGTGTCGCTGGTGTGGATCGTGCCGATTGTCGCGGTGCTGGTGGGTATTTCGCTGGTGGTACACAACTGGTTGCAACAGGGACCGACCATCCAGATCACCTTCAAGACCGGCGAAGGCCTGACCGCCAACAAAACCGAGGTCAAGTACCGCAACGTGGTGATCGGCCACGTGAGCACGGTGGAATTGAGCCATGACCAGAAAAGCGTGACGGCCACGGTGAACCTGGTCAAACAGGCCGATAACTTCACCCGCGAAGACTCGACCTTCTGGGTGGTGCGCCCACGCATTGGTGCCGGCGGTATTTCCGGTATCGACACGCTGCTGTCCGGCGACTTCATCGGTGCCGACTCCGGGCAGTCGAACAATCGCGCCAAGGTCTTCAAAGGCCTGGAGATGCCACCGCCGATCACCTACGGCGAGCCCGGCAAGCGCTATACCCTGCACACCGACGACCTCGGCTCGCTGGGCGTCGGCTCACCGGTGTACTACCGCAAGATACCGGTGGGACAGGTGGTGGCCTATGAGCTGTCCAAGGACGGCAAAGGCGTCGACATTGAAATCTTCGTGCACTCGCCCAACGACACGTATATCAGCGATAACACCCGGTTCTGGAACGCCAGCGGCATCGATGTCGAAGCCGGTGCCAACGGCTTTGCTGTGCGCACCGAGTCGCTGTCGTCCCTGCTGGTCGGCGGCATCGCCTTTCGTGCGCCGCAGTACAACCCCGATGACCAGGTGGCGGCCGAAGACAAGGTGTTCGAACTGTTCGAAGACGAGAAGACAGCCCTCGCTCCGCCCAATGGCAAGCCCCAATACCTCGCGCTGCGTTTTGACCAGTCCCTGCGTGGCCTGAAAGTCGGCGCGCCGGTGGAGTTCCTCGGCGTGGAAATCGGCCGGGTGGTCTCGGTGAACCTGGATTTCGACGTCGAGTCGCGGTCCTTCCCGGTCAACGTTGGTATCGTTATTTATCCGCAGCGTTTGGGCCGGGCGCACACCAAACTGGTCAAGGCGCTCAGGCACAATCCCGACGATGAATTGGCCGCAGCCCAGGTACTCGGAATTTTCATCGATAACGGCCTGCGCGCCCAGGCCCGCAGCGGCAACCTGCTGACCGGACAACTGTACATTGCGCTGGATTTCGACCCGAAAGCGCCGAAAGTGGTGTTCGATCCGACGGCGCGGCCGATCACCATCCCGACCGTTCCAGGCAGCCTGGAACAGTTGCAGGAACAGTTCCAGGCCATGGTCGAGCGCATCAACCGCCTGCCGATCGAACGCATCGCCAACAATCTGGACGCCAATCTGGTGGAGTTGCGCAAAGGCCTTGCGCAGTTCAACAGCCGCACCTTGCCGGGCGTCCAGGGCACCTTGCAAGAGGTCAGCAAGACCCTGCAGTCGGCCAACTCGACCCTGGCCGACGACTCGCCGCAGCGTGAACAGCTGACCCAGACCCTGGACGAGCTGGGGCGCATGTCGCGCTCACTGCGTGAGCTGGCCGATTACCTGGGCCGCAACCCCGAATCCTTGCTGCGTGGCAGACCCAAGGACGCCCCGGCGGACAACCTCAAACCCTCGTCGCGCAATTGACCGCAGGAGCATCGACCATGGCGCACGCCGCAAAACTCGCACTGCTGGGCCTGGCGCTGCTGCTGGCAGCCTGTCGCAGCGACCCGATCCACTATCACACCCTGACCCCGCAGCAACCGGCAGCGGCCAGCAGCGTCGATGTGCAACTGGAGCGCATCACCGTGCCGCCTCAGGTCGACCGACCGCAGGTGGTGATCCGCGAGAGCAACAGCGGCCTGGCGATCCTGGAAACCGAATGGTGGGGTGCTAGCCTCGCGGACGAGTTGCAGAATGCCCTGGTCAACCAGTTCGCCACCGGCACTACCCCCTCGCACCTGAGCTTGCGCGTGGATGTGCAACGCTTTGACTCGGTACCGGGCCAGTACGCCTTGTTCGATGCCAGTTGGCGCCTGCGTCCGGCCAATGGAAATGGCGGGAAAGAGGCTGCCGCACTCACTTGCCGCAGCGTGATCCAGACCGCGGCCGGGGGCAGCATCGATGAGTTGGTGCTGGCCCATCAACAGAACCTCAAGCGTTTCACCGAACTGGTCAGCCAGACGGCCCGCAGCGGCGCCAGTCGCTGTCCGGCAGTGCGCTAACTCATCCACGAACAAGGAATCTGTCATGGCCGACCCTCGACCGATACAGTTTGGAAACGGCAGAGAACTGCTGGATGTGCTGATCCGCGCGGGATTGATCGCCACGCTGGTGATTTTCTGCTTCGACATTTTCAAGCCCTTCCTGAGCCTGATGCTGTGGGCAATGATCCTGGCGATCACCCTGTATCCCTTGAACCAGCGCCTGGCAGGTTTGCTCGGTGACCGCCCCGGCTTGGCGGCGGTGATCCTGGTGATCATCGGCCTGGCCTGCCTGATCGGTCCGTTGAGCCTGCTGGGCACCTCGGTGGCCGAGTCGGTCAGGATGGGGATCCATGGCTTTGAAGATCAAGTCATCGAAATCCCCGCGCCGCCCTTGGGCGTTCGCGACTGGCCGCTGATTGGCGCCCCGCTGTACGGGATCTGGTCGCATGCCAGCGAGGACCTGAGCTGGGCACTGTCACAGGTCGCCCCGCACCTCAAAGGCGTGAGCAAGACCTTGTTGACCCAACTGGCCGGTATCGGATCGGGCATCCTGGTGTTCGTTCTGGCCCTGATTGTCGGCGGCGTGATCATGGCCAAAGGTGAGAACGGCCATCGCACCGGCGTCGCCATCGCCACCCGCATCTCCGGCCCGCAGCGCGGCCCGCAACTGGCCGCCCTGTGCACCGCGACCATCCGCGCCGTGGCCCAGGGCGTGGTCGGTATCGCCTTCATCCAGATGCTGCTGGTGGGTATCGGTCTGGTGGTCATGGGCGTACCTGCTGCAGGTGTACTGGCCCTGCTGGTACTGTTGCTGGGCATTACCCAGTTGCCGACCCTGCTGATCACCCTGCCGGTGGTCATCTACGTCTTTGCCCATGATGGCGTCGGCGTCAGCACGGTCATCTTCGCGATCTGGACCCTCCTCGCCGGTCTCTCCGACAACGTCCTCAAACCCTTGTTGCTGGGGCGTGGCGTTGCCGTACCGATGCCGGTGGTGCTGATTGGCGCTTTGGGCGGCATGCTGACCAACGGCATCATCGGCCTGTTCATTGGCCCGGTGTTGCTGGCGGTGGGTTATGAGCTGTTCATGTCCTGGGTTGCCCAGCCACTGGTGGAGGACAACCCTCAGCCAACGCCTGCGCAGGACGATCGCTGATCGCGGGGGGAGACCCATCCCCCCCCAAGGTGGGGGGGGGGCTTTTCCCCCGGAAATACC
>NZ_JBMOWO010000107.1:0-7110 GCF_049310525.1 Pseudomonas sp. GZD-222 | reverse complement strand
GCGAGCCGCGGGAAAAGCCCGCTCCCACCGGGGGGGGGGAGCGGGCTTGCCCCGCGAAGATCAATGGAACGGGAATATGTAATTCATCCACGCCGCCATGCGCAGGAGGATCTTGCGCATCGTGCCGATGTGCTCGAAGTGCTTGCTATAGACAGCCGCCTGCCCATAGGCACCACCTGGCATCTGCGCACTGTATTTGGCGTACTCGGGGTCAGTGATTTCGATGATCACCGGCACCCGCCCGGCCGGCGGTGAACCGGTGTAGCCGATCAACGAGCCAGACGGCTGTACCTGACCTTCGGCAATCACCGTAATCACATTTTTCACCCGGCCTTTGAACACCTTGCCGGGGATACCATCGAACGCGACCTCGGCCTCGTCACCGGCCACTAAACGCAGCAAGCTGTTCTGGCGCATCCACGCGGCGAAGTAATGACCTTCGTCAGGAATAAACACCATTGACGGGCGCAGCGGCAACTTGCTTGCCATCATGCCGGCGCGCAGCGAGACATGGGTGACGAAGCCTTTGCTCGGTGCACGCACCACGGTGTTATCCAGTTCGAACTGGGCATTGTCGATCTGTGCCTGCAGATCATCGACACGGGCAATAGCCGTTTCAAGCTCACGGCGGGTACCGAAATTGCGCTTGATCAGTTCATTGATCCGAAACAGGTCACCTTTTGCCGCCAGATGCTGGGCCTTGAGCGACTTGAGCTTGTATTCAAACGGTGCCGGGTCGATGCGGAACAGGATATCGCCGGCCTTCAATGGCTCGTTGCCCTGCACCGGCACGTCGATCACCTTGCCGGTGACCACCGGAATCACCGGTACCGAGACGAAATAGGTGCGCGCCACCTCTGAATAGGGGTGGTTGTAGTTCATGGTGAAGATCAGCGAGCCGATCAAGATCACCCCACCCAGCACCGCAGTGGGCACGGTCCATTTGTTCAGAGGGATGCGAAACAGCTTGAAGATGGCAATACAGATGGCGGCGTAGGTCAGGATAAGTAGCAGATCCATGAGTCAGACTCCCCCGCCTGCATCGTTCGGCTTGGTCCGGTTTTCCTCCAGATGGGCCACCCGCTGCTGCAATTCGAACACCTGGCGCTCCAGGTCGCCTATCGGGCTCTGGTCGCCCAACCCGCCGATACCCCAGCCGCGATCCTCGCGGTAGAGCATGGCCCAGATCCACAGGAACGGCCACAGGGCATGCAAGGTGAACAAGCTGACCCAGCCGGTGGCGTGGATCGCATCCTGATGCGGGTGATTGCGGTGAACCGCGATTTCGTAGGGGATGTCATGAAGGACGATGATGCCGTAGAACAACACCAGCCCGGCAAAAATCAACACACCCAGTGCAAAGTAATCAAGCATGGTCGCTCCAGAACGCAAATGGCGAGAGTTGGTAGATAGAGTTTAATCAACCCTTGCTGTTTCACTGCGAATTTCACCGGTGCCGTCACCCACCTTACTCCGGCGGGCTTCAAGCAGGGTGACGAAACTCGACAGGCTCTGGGACACGGTGCCGCGCCGCCAGACCAGCCAGGTATTGAGGTAACGGAAGTCTTCGGACAGCGGCCAGACACTGACCGTGGCGCAGCCTGGCATGCTCTCCAGCATGCTCCGCGGCATCAGCGCCAGGCCGGCACCGGCACTGACGCAGGCAAGCATCCCGTGATAGGACTCGATCTCGAAGATCTTGCCCGGCACCGCGCCATCGGTATTGAACCAGCGCTCGAAGTGATGACGGTAAGAACAGTTGGACCTGAAGGCATAGATGTTCTCGCCGTTGACATCCTGGGCGCGGTTGATCGGCCCGTGGTTCAGCGGCGCAATCAGCACCATCTCTTCCTCGAACACCGGTACCCCGTCCAGCGTCGGATGCAGCACCGGGCCGTCGACAAACGCCGCGACCAGCCGCCCCGAGAGCACGCCCTCGATCATCGCCCCGGACGGCCCGGTGGAAAGGTCCAGCTCGACCTTGCTGTATTGCTGGTTGTACGCCGCCAACAAGGCCGGAATGCGCACGGCCGCCGTGCTTTCCAGCGAGCCCAGGGAGAACGGCCCGCGTGGCTCCGCTCCGGCCACGGTCAAGCGTGCCTCTTCGACCAGGCTGAGGATGCGCCAGGTGTAATCGAGGAAGGTCCAGCCCGCCGGCGACAGGCGCAAGCGGCTTTTCTCGCGAATGAACAGCTCGACCCCGAGGTCGGTTTCCAGTTGCTTGATGCGCGTCGTCAGGTTCGACGGCACCCGGTGGATGTGCTGGGCGGCAACGCTGATGCTGCCGTGTTCGGCCACAGCCCTGAAAATTTCCAGCTGAACCAGGTCCACATCATTCTCCAATCGTGAACGAAAGACTCATTATTATTCAGTTTTCAAAACATGCATAGCCCTCTACGCTGGCCTCGTTCCCCACTTTCTTGCAGGACAAAGTGCCATGACCGCGTTCTCCAGCCACACCCATGCCGTGTCGATCAACCCCGCCAACGGCGAAGCCATTGGTCACTACCCGTATGCCTCCGAGGCTGAGCTGGATGCCGCGCTGACTCGGGCGGCAGGAGGTTTCGCCCACTGGCGGCGGACGCCCGTGGCCGAGCGCGCACAGCTGATTCTCGGCCTGGCCAGCGCGATCCGCGCCAACGCTGCGGCCATGGCACAGATGATCACCATGGAAATGGGCAAGCCCCTGGCTCAGGCCCGTGGCGAAGTGGAGAAATGCGCACAGCTATGCGAGTGGTACGCCGCTCAAGGCCCGGGCATGCTCAGCGCCGAATCGACCCTGGTGGAAAACGGCAAGGCTCGTATCGAGTACCGTCCGTTGGGCCCGATCCTGGCGGTGATGCCCTGGAACTTCCCGGTCTGGCAAGTACTGCGCGGCGCCGTGCCAGCACTGATCGCCGGCAACACCTATGTGCTCAAACATGCGCCGAACGTGATGGGCAGCGCCTATCTGCTGCTCGAAGTGATCAAGCAGGCCGGTCTGCCGGACGGCGTCTTTGAAGTCATCAACGTCACCACGGATGGCGTGTCCCAGGCCATCAAGGACCCGCGCATTGCTGCCGTGACCCTGACCGGCAGCGTGCGCGCCGGCATGGCCATCGGTGCCCAGGCCGGTGCTGCGCTGAAAAAATGCGTACTGGAGCTGGGCGGCTCCGATCCGTTCATCGTCCTCAACGATGCCAACCTCGATGAAGCGGTCAGGGCCGCCGTTGTCGGCCGCTACGCCAACACCGGCCAGGTCTGCGCCGCGGCCAAGCGCCTGATCGTCGAACAGGGCATTGTCGAAGCCTTTACCGAAAAATTCGTCGAAGCCACCCGTCAGCTGGTCATGGGCGACCCACTGTCGGAGCAGACCTACCTGGGCCCGATGGCGCGCTTCGACCTGCGCGACGAGCTTGATGAGCAGGTCCAGGCCACCCTGGCCGAAGGTGCGACCCTGTTGCTCGGTGGCCGCAAGGCCGATGGTGGCGGCAACTTCTACGAACCGACGGTGCTGGCCGATGTAACCGACCAGATGACCTCGTTCCGCCAGGAGCTGTTCGGCCCGGTTGCCTCGATCATCACTGCCCGCGACGCTCGCCATGCCCTGGAACTGGCCAACGACAGTGAATTCGGGCTGGCCTCGACTATCTATACCCAGAATCTGGAACTGGCTGCCCAGCTCACTGAAGAACTGGACACCGGCGGTGTGTTCGTCAACGGCTACTGCGCCTCTGATCCGCGCGTGACCTTCGGCGGGATCAAAAAGAGTGGTTTTGGCCGCGAGCTCTCGCACTTCGGTGTCCGCGAGTTCTGCAACGCCCAGACGGTCTGGCTGGACCGCCGTGGCTGAGTGACCAGCGGTCGGGTCGCAGCGGTACTGGCTCCGGGAGCGTTGCAGGCAATGGGCTAAACTCTAGCTCGGGGGCTGGCAATGCAACGCGACCGGAGGTGCACCATGAGCCAGTACCAACGCCTGTTCCTGATGGTCGGCGCCGAAATGCGCCACACCCCGGCACTGGAGCGCGCCGCCGCCCTGGCCCACGCCACCGGTGCCACCCTGCATATCTGCGCCTTTGTCGAAGAGCTCGACACCCTTGGCCTGCTCAGCGGCGACGAGTTCCGCAACCAGACCCGCGAACAGGACACCCGCCAATGGCTCGCCGACGAAGCCACCTTGCTGCATGACAGCGGCATCCGCATCAGCACCGAAGCGATACTCACCCGTGATGTGCTAGGTGCGGTGCTGGCCCAGGTAAAAGAGATCGAGCCAGACCTGTTGATCAAGGATGTGCAGCACGAACCGGCGTACAAGCGCCTGCTGTTCACCCCGCTGGACTGGCAATTGCTGCGCGAGTGTCCGTGCCCCGTGCACCTGGTCTCGGCAGTCCACTGTCCGCTGCCACGGGTGGTGGTCGCCGCTGTCGACCCGACCCACCCCGAACATCCCCATGACAACCTCAACGAGACGGTGATTCAAGCCGCCAGCGAGCTGGCACGCCAGTGCAACGCCGAACTGCATTTGCTGCATGTGTGCGACAGCGCCCACACGCACATGTCCGACTTCGGTGCTGGCACGGTTACCATGCCCGGTTTCGGCAGTGATGTGCGCAAGTCGATCCACAAGGCCTTCGAGCATCTGGCGGTCGCACACGGCGTACCGGAGGAGCGTCAGCACTTCCTCTCGGCACCAATTACCCGCAGCATCGCCGACTTCGTCGCCCACAGCCGCACCGACGTGCTGGTGATGGGCAATCACCCGCGCAAACTGCTGGAGCGTCTGACCGGCAGCACCACCGAGCATATAATCGACCACAACCTGTGCAATGTCCTGGCGGTCAAGGCGGTGGCCTGAGCGTCAGTCGTACTCGGCTTCGGCATGCTCGCCGAGCAACCGCCGCTGGCGTGGCGTCGCGGCGGCGAGCACTGCAGGGTTGAATTGCCAGTGCAGGTACGGTGAAAACTTCTGCGCGACCATGCGCCGGCCATAGTGCACCTGCAGCATCGAGCGGCTGCGGTCAGTGCTGCGGTTGTCGCTGCCGCCGTGCCACAGCTCGCTGCGAAACATCAGCGCGTCGCCGGCTCGACAGAGGATGTGCTGGGCTGCCTGTCCCTGCCATTGCTGCTCTCCCGGCGCCGGCTTGCGCCCTGCCCTGTGGCTACCCGGCACGACCTGGGTTGGCCCCAGGTCGGCGTCGATATCGTCGAGGTAGAACTGCAGGGTGCAGACCTGCATCGGCAACTCGAAGGCGGGGTCGGCCAACAGCGGCGGGGGCAGTTCCATCACCAGATAGTCCAGGTGCAGCGGCATGCCCTGATAGCCGGGATGGCTGCGCCAGGCGGTCTGGCCAATGATATGGCAATCCTCGCCCAGCGCCGCCTCGGCCAGTTCGATCACCCCCGGCAGGTCGAGGTATTCCAGCCACAACGGGGCGCGGTTGAACACGCACTTGTAGTGTTCGAGCAGGCCGTTGTAGTCCCAGTGCATAGGTACCAGGGCACTGATCGCCGCCTGCAGCTGGGCGACCTGTGACGGCGCGAGCAGCCCGGGCAAGAGCAGGAAGCCGTCACGCTGCAGCGCACTCAAACCCAGGCTCACCACGGGTTGATCGTCCATGCCGGCGTCCCTATTCAGGCCAGTGCAAGTTGACCTTGACCGGCGCCGTGCCGTCGATCACCACCTGCTGGCGCAGCTGTTGACCATCCAGGTTGGCCACCACCTGATAGTGACCGGCCGGGACCTTGGCCCAGAGCATCGGGCCGATGTCCTGCAAGGTCAGCACCGGCTGGCCGGCGGCGGACTCGATGCGCAGCTCGGCACCGCTCTGGTACTTGTTGTCCGGCCCGGACGACAGGGTGATCTGCAGGTTGTAGCCGCGGGTCTGCTGCAGGGCGCGGGACTCATCGATGCCGATGCCACCTTCGAGGTAGCTGATACCGTTCTGCTCCTTGGGCTGCAAGTGCACTGCGGACCTATCGATGGGTTCTTCAGCGCCCGGCTGGGTTTGCGCAATCGCTACCGGCGCCATACAGAGCATGGCCAATGCCAGGGCGATGCTGCTCACAAGACTATGCTGATCGCTGTTCATGGCTAGTCCTCCACACAGGGATTGGCGTCCTTATTATCCCGTGCATCGCACAGCTTTGGACACGGCCCTGACGCGCGGCTCAGCCTTGGCGCAACCAGTCGATAAAACGCGCGAACAGCTCCGACTGGGAATTGATCTGCAGCTTCTGGTAGAGGTTCTTGCGGTGCATGCGCACGGTTTCCGGCGAGATCCGCAGTTCACTGGCGGTGGACTTGGCCGAGTGGCCGCGCAGGATCATGTGCGCCACTTCCCGCTCGCGGTCGGTCAGCACCAGGCAGCCAAAACTGTCGAACGCCGCCTGGATGCTGTTATGGCCTGCCTCGTTGCTGCTTTCTGTCAGCCCGTTGCGGGCGAAGCGTGTCAGCAGCTCGCGGACCATCGGCTCGACCGCGCGCAACAGGTTTACTTGCCCAGCGTCGAGGCGCGAGCCGCTGCAGCCCTGGAACAGGCTCAGGGAGATCTTGCGGGCATCTCCGATATCGGCAATGAAGTAGCTGTCTTCGCTGCAACCGGTGCCCAGGTAGTAAGTCTTGTAGTAGTCGCTGTCGAAAAAATGGTCCGGGGCGATGTCTTCAAGGTGATAGAAGCCCTCGGCCAGGCCGCTCTCCACTGCCAGGCAGAACGGATCGAGCAGATAACCGGCGGCAAAGTAGCGATTGAGGATGGCATCGCGGTGCTCTTCGGGAATGCCCTGCTGGTACAGCAGCTGCGGGGCCTGGCCCTGACACTCGAGGCTGATCATCATCGACTCGACCGCCACCAGTTGGCTGAGGGCTGCAGCCAGATGCGCGAGGGCATCCGGCGCTTCGCTATGGGCAAAGGCGTTCTGCAGCGCTGCATGCCATTGCTGCAGAGCGCCCAGGGACAGGCAGATGGGGGTTTCCAGAGGTGCGTGGCTCATGCTCCGCAGTCTAACGGCTGGCGCACGAGCCTGCACCTGTGGGGTGCTAGTGGGTGGGAGCGGGGGGGGGGGGGGGGGGGGGGGGGGGGGGGGGACAAAAAAAAGAGAGGAAAAGACAAGACCCCCCCAACGAGCGAGGCA
>NZ_JBMOWO010000106.1:0-25662 GCF_049310525.1 Pseudomonas sp. GZD-222 | reverse complement strand
GTTTTTTTCCCTTTCTGGGGTCCCCCCCCCCACCCCCCACCCCTCCCCCCCCCCCCCGCTCCCACCGCTGAGGCTGCTTCCCTCATGTGCCGCTGTACAGGCCTTCGCGACGCAGCTCGTTGGCTGTCTCGACAATGCACTGACGCAGCGTCTCGACAATCTCGTCGACCTGGGCATGCGTGATGATCAGCGGCGGCGACATCACGTTCAGGTGCATGATCGGCCGCACCAGCAAGCCCTTGTCCTGGGCGCGGCGGTGGATGCGTTCACCAATGTTCACCGCATCGGCAAACAACGCCTTGCTGCGTTTGTCGGCGACGAATTCGACGCAGGCCATCAGCTTCATGCAGCGTACGTCGCCCACCAGCGGCAGCTCGCGCAGGCTTTGCAGACGCTGCTCCAGGTAGCCACCGACATCCTTGACGTGCTCCAGCAGATGCTCCCGCTCGATGATCTCGATGTTCTTCAGCGCCGCCGTGCAGCACACCGGGTGACCGCTGTAGGTAAAACCGTGAGTAAAGCAGCGGCCCTTGCCTGGCTCAGCGATCACCTTCCAGATCCGCTCCGAGAAGATGCACGCACCCAGCGGCAGGTAGGCCGAGGTCAGGCCTTTGGCGGTGGTGATGATGTCCGGTTGCACGCCGAACAGTTCTTCGCTGGCAAAGAAGGTGCCGAGGCGACCGAAAGAGGTCACCACCTCATCGGCGACGAAGAGGATGTCGTAGGTCTGGCAGACCTGCCACATACGCAGGAAATAGTCCTTGGGCGGGATGATCACACCACCTGAGCCCATGATCGGCTCGGCAAAGAACGCGGCGACGTTGTCGGCGCCCAGGGAGAGGATCTTGTCTTCGAACTCGGCCACCAGAAAGTCGAGGAACTCGGCCTCGTCCATGTCATCCGGGGCCCGGTACGGGTTGGGATTGGACACGTGGTGGATGAGGTCGTTGGCATAGTCGAACTCGGGTACACGGTCGGCCGCCTTGTTACCGATCGACATGGTCAGGGTGGTCGAGCCGTGGTAGGCGTTGAAGCGCGCAATAACGTGCTTCTTGTGCGGTTTGCCGCGGCAGTTCTGGTAGTACTGGATCAGCCGGTAGGCGGTGTCCACTGCGGTCGAGCCACCGGTGGTGAGGAACACGTGGTCGAGATCGCCCGGGGCCAGCTTGGCGAGTTTTTCGCACAACTCGATGGCGACGGTGTTGGCCATGTCCGAGAACGGATTGGAATAGGCCAGCTTGCGCACCTGGTCGGCGATGGCCAGGGCCATTTCCTCGCGGCCCAGGCCAATATTGGTGCACCACATGCCACCCACGGCATCGAGAAAACGGTTGCCCTCGGTGTCACGGATGTACGCGCCCTCTCCCGCTACTATATTCAGCGCGCCCTGCTCGCGGTGTTCGTCGAACATGTGATAACCGTGCATGTAGTGGGCCTTGTCGGCTTCCACCAGCGGGTCGTGAGCAAAAGGCGTTGCGACAGCGTTGTTTGAAGTAGCCATGGTCTGTTCCTTGGCAAGGGGAATGGGGATGACTCAGAACTTGTGGATCAGAACCCGGTCTTGACCGTGCTCCAGACCCGGGTGATGGCGCGCATATCGCGGGCATCCTGGGTTTTCTGGGCAAACAGCCGTTCGCGGGTGGCGTCATCGGGATAGATCGCCGGATCGTTGCGGATGTCCGCCTGCACCAGGCTCGTGGCCGCGGCATTGCTGTTGGCGTAGCGGATGTAGTTGGTCACCTGGGCCATGGTCTGCGGCTGCAACAGAAACTCGACGAAACGATGGGCGTTGGCGCTGTGCGGAGCATCCTTGGGCAGGTACAGGTTGTCGAACCAGATCAACGAGCCTTCCTTGGGGATGAAGAACGACAACTTGATGTCTTTTTTCGCTTCTTCGGCGCGGGCCTGGGCGATGGCGTAGTCACCCGACCAGGTCAGCGCCATGCACACATCGCCATTAGGCAGGCTGGTGAGGTAGTTCACCGAGTCGAATTTCTTGATGTAGGGGCGGATGTCCAGCAGCAGCTTTTCGACGGCTTTGAGGTCGGCAGGCGCGGCGCTGCGCGGGTCTTTGCCCAGGTATTTGAGCGCCAGCGGGATCACCTCGGTGGGCGCGTCCATCAGGGTCACACCGCAATCGGCAAAGCGCGAGACGATCTTGGGGTCGAACAGCATGGCCAGCGAACCGATCGGCGCATCGGGCATGCGCGCTTTGATCTTGTCGACGTTGTAAGTCACGCCGTTACTGCCCCAGGTGTAGGGCGCCGAGTATTTCAGGCCCGGATCATAGTCTTGCAGGGCCTGCACCACTTGCGCATCGAGGTTGTGCCAGCTCGGCAGTTGCTGTTTGTCCAGGGCCTGGAACACCCCGGCCTTGATCAGCGGCGGCACCAGGGAGGCGTTGAGCATGACCAGGTCATAGCCGGAGCGGCCGGTGAGCAGTTTGGTCTGTACGGTTTCGTAGCCATCGAAGGTGTCGTAGATCACCTTGATACCCGTGGCTTTCTCGAAATCGGCCAGGGTGGTTTCGCCGATGTAGTCCGTCCAGTTGTACAACCTGAGGGTGTTGCTGGCGTCCTCCTGCGCGGCCAGGGTGGCCGTGGCAGTGGACGCCAACAACAGACTGCACATCACCTTCAGTGCCTTGCGCATAGCAACTCCGTCGTGTGACTGCTCAGGGTGAGCCGATGGACTTACTATCAGGTGATTCGGCGGCGCCGACCATAACCCTAAAGGGTGGGTGCCGGGCACGGCGCGCCGTGAGGCAATCTCAGGCCTGGTACAGGATCACCAGGTCATTGATCACCGAGGGCCGTTCCTGGCCCAGCACGTGGGTATGCAACTCCAGGGTCAGCTGGGTCCCACGCGGTTGCACCTGGACCGCCTTGACCCGCGCCCGCGCATGAATCCGTGCGCCGGCCGGGACCGGCGCCGGAAAGCGCAGGCGGTCGGAGCCGTAGTTGATCTGCGTGGAGAAACCGCTGATCTCGAAGCCCAGGTTCAGTTTCATCCGCGACTGCAGCACCTGTACCAGTGCACCGTGGGCGATGGTGCCGCCGAACGGGCTCTGCAAGCGGGCCTTCTGCGGGTCGGTATGAATCCAGTAGTCGTCGCCCGACAGCTGCGCGAAGGCGTCAATCAGCGCCTGATCGACCACGACGCTGTTGCTCCAGTCACAGAACTGCTCACTGACCAGTGCTTGCAGGGCTTCACCATCGTCGAAGGCAATTTGCCGTGCCGTCGATGGCGTCGCGTTGGGGGGGCTGTCCGCCACGGTCATCAGCTCCAGGGCCGCGGCTTCCTTGTCCACCCCGGTGAAACGCAGCAGGCGGTTACCCTTGCCATCAACTTCGGCAAACACCGGCTGCAGGCGCATGCCGATGTGGATTTCATCTTCGCCCAGGCCCACCAGGTTGGTGTTGATCCGCACCCCTTCATCCAGCTCCACCACCGCGAGTTTCTGCGGCATCTCGTCGGCAAAATCAGGCAAGGTGGCGATGCGCGTCACGGTGTAGCTGTACAGCGTCGCGCCGCCGTTCACGGCGCGCCAGCTCAGGTCGTGGGCCAGGCACGCCGGGCAATGCCGGCGCGGATAGAAAATCCACTGGCTACAGGCATTGCACTGCTGGATCAGCAGGTTGCGGGCCCTGAGTCCTTCCCAGAACGGGGCGGAAATCTCGGTGGCCAGCGGCATCGGTTTGTTGTTCGACATAGTCGTCAGGCTCCCTGGAGAATCAATGCGCCCTGCTCACTCATCACGCCACCGGTGCCGGAGACGTAGACGTTGTCGCAGCGCGAAAGCTGGCGTTCACCGGCTGTGCCGGCAATCTGCGTGACCGCTTCGATCACTTGCGAAATGCCCCCGGCCGAACCCGCCTGGCCGAAACTGAGCTGGCCACCGTGGGTGTTCATCGGGAAGTCGCCGCGCCAGGTCAGGTCGTGCTCTCGGACAAAGGCCATGCCCTCGCCCTTGGCGCAGAAGCCTGCGTCTTCCAGAGTCAACAAGGCGGTGATGGTGTAGCAGTCGTAGATCTGCGCCGCGTGCATGTCCCGCGGCGACAGCCCGGCCATGCCGAAAGCGCGCTGCGAAGCCGGGCCGATCGGGGTGTTGAGCATGTCCTTGGCGTAGGACGGCGACTTGAATGCCAGGTGCTCGCCGAAACCTGTGATGAACGCCGGACGCTTGCGCGTGCGCGCCGCCACTTCCCGCGAGGTAATGATCAGCGCCGCGCCGCCAGCGACCGGCATGACGATCTCCAGCACATGCAGCGGGTCGGCGACTTTCTTGCTGGCCAGTACTTGCTCGATGGTCAGCGGCTGGCCGAAGAACATCGCCTGGTCGTTGGCCTGGGCGTTGGTACGCTGGTCGACGGCGATCTTGGCCATCGCCCGCGGGTCGTAGCCGTACTGCGCGGCGTAGCGCTGGGCAATCATCGCGTAGCCGGTGTTCTGGCCCATGTGTCCGTACGGCAGGTCGAACTCCGCCTCCGGTGCGCCGTAGGCGGTACTGTGCCCGCCAAAGCGCATGGCCCGCGCCATCCAGCTCGGGTCTTCGTCCGGCCCCAGTGGCGCCATGCGTGCCGGCAGCACACAGAGCACCGCCTGACACAGGCCCAGCTCGATGGCTGCCGCCGCGCGCCAGACCATGCCCACCCCGGTGCAGCCCCCCAGGTCCACCACTTCGGCGAAGTTGAGCTGCAGACCGAGGTATTCGGCGGCCATCGCTGGTACGAACACCGAGGCTTCGTGAAACTGCGGGCCGTTGATCACCAGGCCGTCGATATCTTCGGCACGCAGCCCGGCATCACGCAGGGCCTGGGCGGCCAGGTCGGCGACCTGTTCGAGGTGAAACATGCGTGGTGCAGTGGCGTATTTTTCCGGTTTGTATTGTGCGCTGCCGACGATGGCGGCGTGTCCTTTGAGTCCCATGGATCCCCCTGCTTAGACGGTCACAACAGTTTGAATAGAAAGCCGGTGGGAGTGGGCTTGCCCCACGATTGCGGCGGTGTCAGTCACATCGCATCGCGGGACAAGCCCGCTCCCACCGGGATGAGTAACGTCAGAAGGTGTATTTCATCGAGAACGTGGCGTAGTCACGGTCGGCCAGCGGCCGTTTGACCGGGTCCGGCGAACCCAGGTAGCCGATCACCGTCAGCGCTACTTCCAGGTTGCTCAGGTATTTGAAGGTGGTGCCGACGCTGTAGCGTCGGTCGCCCTGCACCCCGGCGATACTGCCGGCCATGGGTGTCGAGCCACTGAACACGTTGGAGAAGCGCACCGGCACCTCCAGATCCCAGCCCTGGAAAACCCCCGGATAACTGAACGAGGCACCGACGGTGTAAGCGCTGGAGTCTTTGCTGCGCCAGGCGCTACTGCTTTTGTAGGTGTAGTCATCGGATTCTCCTACCAGTGCCCCGAGCGACGGCAGCAGGTTGACGCCTTGCAGGTTGGGGGCGGCCGAAGCCGAGTCGACGCTGTCGGCACGGACATGGATGATTTCAGCGGTCAGCGTGGTCTGGCTGGCCCAGGGCCGGTCGCCGAGGATGCGCATCGCCGACAGTTGCATCTGCTGGCCCTTGCCCTTGGCCGGCACCGGGCCGAGGCCGGTATTGACCATGATCGGCGCGCCATCGCGGTACGACCATTCGGCACCGATCTGGGTGTCGCCGAGCTTGGTCGAGAGGCTCAGGCCGGTGAGTTTGATGTCTTCGAAGTACTGGATGCGGTAACCGTTGGTGGCAAAGGCGAACTGACCGTTACCGAGGGGAACCGGGTTATAGCCGACCAGGGCGGTGGCCGGGTTCTTGTCGTGGTAGTTGACGTGAAACAACGCCAGCTCGATGGCCGGCACCGGGCGGTAGCGCACTTGCACGCCCCACTGCCCGTCATCACGCGGCTCGTCGGTACCCCGATAGGGCACGGTGCCGGTGGCGGTGCGGATAAACTCGCGGCCCGGACCAACCACGTCGCTACCGGACAGGTAGCTGCCCACCGGCGGCAGTTCGGTGCCCTTCCACTCGTACTGCACGTAGGCGCCGAAGGTGATCTGCGGGTTGATCCGGTACGAAGCGGAGAACTGCCCTACCGGCAGCAGTATCTCCTTGACCTCGACCCCGGGCTGGGCGGCCTTGACCGCATCGGACGGATTCTGTACGCCGTTGACCCCCGGGTAGTACAGGCTTTCCCCCCAGGACTCGATATGCCGCCCGGCCTTGGCATCGAGCATGGTGTCGTTGTCGAAACGCCAGCCGCCGAACACATAGGCGTCGAGCAACCGCGTGCGGCCACCGCTGTAGTAACGGGTGCGGCTGGTGAACTCGTCGTTGCGCCCGTCCTTGTTCACCGTTTGCGGCGAGTCGTTGTCGTTGTCCTTGTGGTAGACGTCATCGTAGAAGGTACTGGCGCGGACCACGGCACCATAGTTGTCCTGGCGCAGAATCATCTCCCCCAGCGCGCCAATGCGGTTGGTGGTCAACGCGCCCTGGTTGAAGTTGCGGTTGGCATCGTCGGCGTTGACGGTCATCAAGCGGTCGCTGGGTTTACCCAGACGCACACCCAGGCCATAGCTGGTGGTCACCGACCAGTCGAGGGTCGCCCCGCTGTCGAACTCGATGGTTTCCCCCGACCACGCAGGTGTTGCCGCCAATGCCACGGCCACCGCCAGGCCCGCGGCCTGGACACCGTGTGCACCAAGGCCAGTACAGTTATTGTTGTTCTTGTAATTCACACTGACTCTCCTGAAGGGCAACCGCAAGGCCGCCTGGACTGTTCAACATGGTTGCGACGCCGGCTTGCTCAGAACACCCGCTGCGGGTCGGGCGCCAGCGCCCCCGCCGGGGCCTGCCGATAACGCAGCAGCCCCCCGTGTTCCTCGCGCAGCAGAGCGCCTTCGGCCATGAGGTAATTGGCATGCGCCAAGGTTTCGCCCAATGCCATCAGCTCGTCGAAACGCCCTAACAACCTGGGAAACAACACCGCCATCAGTTCGAGCGCGCTACGCGGCTCGTTACAGCTGTCGAGCATTCGCGCCAGGTGCCCTTGGTGATGGGCCTGCAGTTGGTCGAGGCGCTGGTGCAGGTTGAAAAACGGTCGTTCGTGAGCAGGCAGCACCAGCACGTCATCCGGCAGTGCCCGCAGGCGCTCGATGGAGTCCAGCCAGTCACGCAACGGATCGGCCTCGGGCTCGGTGGCCTGGACCCCGACTGTAGAAGTGATGCGTGGCAGCACCTGGTCGCCGGAAATCAACAGGCCGTCTTCGGCGGCGTACAGGCAGGCGTGTTCGGGCGAATGACCGCTGCCGATGTGCACACGCCAGCAACGGCCACCGATGTGCAGCTGGCTGTCCTGACGCAGGCGGCGAAAGCCGGTGCAGGGCAACGGGTGAAAGTGCTTGTTCTGGATGGCGGCGAAATACTCGCCGGCCTGTTCGTCGCTGAACCCGGCCTTGCGGTAGAAGTCGACAAACGCCCAGGCTGGCGGCTGATCGTCCGGCACCTGCACATGCAGGCTGTGAAACTCGCCAATCGTCATGTACAACGGGCAGTGAAAACGCTCGGTAAGCCAGGCGGCAACGCCGGCATGGTCACTGTGAAAGTGCGTGCAGATCACCGCCAGCACCGGCTGCCCGTGGCACACCTCGGCCAGCACGCGCTTCCACACCTCGAAGGTCTGCGCGGTGTTCATGCCGGTATCGACCACCACCCAGCCCTGCTCGTGTTGCAGCAGGTACAGGTTGATGTGGTCGAGGCGAAACGGCAGCGGCATGCGCAGCCAGAACACTCCAGGGGCCACCTCGCACACCTCGCCGCTGGCCGGAGGCTGCGGCCAGGGGTAGCGCAGGCCATCGCGCACTTCAGCGCCGTCAAGCTTCAGATCAGTCATGCTGAGTACCTGCAAAGGGTTGCAAGCCGGCGCGTTGCAGCGCCGCCGCCGAGTACGGCTGATAGGTGCGCGCCTGGTCGTCGCGAATGAACAGCGGGTCCTGGCACGCCTGCGGGCAGTAGCCCTGGCGCTGCAGATCGACTTTGCGCAGCTTGAAGGTGCTGGTCAGGTCGGCGGCGGCACTGACCCGCACGAACACCGGCGCCGCATAGCGCGGCAGGCAGCGGTCAGTGAGGGCATAAAAGGCCTCGGGATCGAAGCCCTGCCCGCTTTGCATCAACACCGCGGCCATACCGGCGCGGCCTTCATGCCCCGGCACCTGTACGCCATAGATGTTGATCAGCTCAAGCCCCGGCAGATCACCGAGGGCGTCGGCCACTTCCTGGGTCGAGACGTTTTCGCTCTTCCAGCGGAAGGTGTCGCCGATGCGGTCGACAAAGTAGCAGTAGCCATCGGCGTCCTGGCGCAGCAGGTCACCGGAGCTCCAGTAGGCATCGCCTTCACGCAGTACGTTGCGGCGGATCTTGCTCTCGCTGGCCTGCGCCGAGGTATAGCCCTCGAAGCGCCCGCCACCGATGTCCGGGTGATCGATGATAAAACCCATGGCCTCGCCCACTTCACCGACTTCACAGAGTTGATAGAAGCCGTGGTCGTCGCGTGGGTGGCAGTCGTTCTCGATGTCATAGCGCACCAGGCGCAGGTTGGTGCGGCTCCAGTCGGGTACCCGGCCACAGGAGCCCGGGTAGTTGTCGACATTGATCAGGTTGGCATTCGACTCGGTGGAGCCCCAGCCCTCGAAAATCTGCACCGGCCCGAAGCGCTCGACCCAGCGCTGCCACGACTCGGGGGTCAAGCCGGCACCGAGCATGCAGCGCAGGCTGTGGGTGCGCTCGCCGTCCTGCACCGGCTGGTTGAGCAGGTAGCGGCAGATTTCACCGATGTACTGGAACACGCTGATGTGGTGCTCGCGTACATCCTTCCAGAACTCGCGCACGCTGAACTTGCGCCGCACCACGATACTGGCACCGGCACGCAGCGCCGTGGAGGTTACCGAAGTGGCTGCGGCGCCGTGGTACAGCGGCAGGCAGCAATAGAACACGTCTTCGCAGCTGGCCGGCAGGGTCACCTGCATCACATCGCCGGAGGACATCCAGCGCATATGACTGTAGCGCGCGGCTTTGGGCAGCCCGGTAGTGCCGGAAGTGAAAATCAGCAAAGTGGTTGCCTGGGCCTCGATGTCCGCGCGCATTTCCCGAGGGAAGGTGCTGGCCGGAGCACTGTGCAGGCGCGTGGCGAAGTGAGCGTCAACGCCCCTGGGCAGTGCGCCGCTCCAGGGCTTCTCGGGATCGGGCAGCAACCAGTAGGACAGCGATGGCAGGTCATCAGTGGCCTGCAGGTTGGCCAGGCATTCCTCACCGACAACGACAGACTTGGCCGCCGTGGTTTGCAGGGCATGCAGCAATGCCTTGCCGGTGACCTGGGTGTTGATGAAGGCGACCACGACACCGAGCTTGACCAGGCCGAACCAGGTGCAGAAAAAGTCCGGGCGGTTTTCCATCAGCAGCCCACATACATCACCGGCGCGCAGGCCCTTGGCATAAAAGGTGTGGGCCATCTGGTTGGCCCGGGCATCCACCTGGGCGTAGCTCAGCGATTGCCCGGAATAGATCAGAAACGGTCGTTGACCATGCTCACGGACCTGATCTTCCAGGCGGTCAGCCAGGGTATAGAGGTCGCGCGGTTTGATCTGCGCACTGGCGGCGGCGCGGCGGTCGAGTAGCGCCTGGGTCTGCTCACGGGGTACCGGCGTGGTGATCGCCAGGTTCATGCGTTGCACCGAAGTCATGGCGTCACCTCCAGGGTGTCGGCCTGGTAGGCGGGATAGTCGGAATAACCCCGTGCACCCGGGGTGTAGAGGGTATGACGGTCGAAGGCGGCCAGCGGCAAACCACGTTGCAGGCGCTCGACCAGATCCGGATTGGCGATGAAATGCCGACCGAACGACACCGCATCGCCCTCACCCGCTGCCAGCGCCGCCTGCGCCGACAGGCCGTCGAAGCCGTCATTGAGGATCAGTCTGCTGTCGCTGTGCTCGCGCGCCAGGGCAAACGCGTCAAGGCCGCTGACGGGCGAGCGCATGATGTGCAGGTACGCCAGGCCCAGCGGCGCGACCGCCGCGCACAGGGCCTGGGCGGTGGCGGCCGGATCGGCGTCCTCGATATCGTTATAGGTGTTGCCCGGGCACTGCCGGTATCCGACCCGGCCTGCGCCGATGGCTGCGGCCATGGCTTCGAGCACGTCCTTGGCGAAGCGCACCCGGTTGTCTGCGCTGCCGCCATAGGCGTCCGCACGCTGGTTGCTGCCCGAGGCCATGAACTGCATCGGCAGGTAACCGCTGGTGCAATGCAATTCAACGCCATCGAAGCCGGCTTCGCGGGCATTGATCGCCGCCTGGCGGTACTCGCCGATCACCCTGTTGATACCCTCCAGGGTCAGGGCCTGGGGTTCATCGGTGTCGACCATGCCTGCGGCATCGGTGAACAAGCGGGTCTGTGCGCGCAGTGCCGAAGGTGCCACGCTTACCGCGCCTTGCGGCTTGTTGTGATGGCTGGCGGCGCGGCCGACATGCATCAGCTGCAGCACGATGCGCCCACCGCGCTGGTGCACCGCAGCCGTCACCCGCCGCCAGGCCGCGATTTGTGCGGCGCTGTAGATCGCTGGCGTGCGGCAATAGCCCAAGCCGTTGGCTGACGGCGCGGTACCTTCGGCAACGATCAGCCCGGCGCTGGCGCGCTGGCGGTAGTAATCGACCATCTCGGCAGCGGGCACGGCGTCGCTACCGGCACGGCTGCGGGTCATCGGTGCCATGACAATGCGGTTGGCCAGTTGCAGGTCGCCCAGACGCAGCGGCTCGAACAAGATGCTCATGTCAGCTCCTTCACTTCTTGGAAATTTCCGGCCGTGGCAGAATCGCGCTGCACGGCGGCAGGGATTCGCGTAACGCCGAAGATGGGTCGAATGATTGACCTGGAGCTGACGCGAAACATCGTCCGTCGAGACTAGATTTTGCGACTGCCTGCAGGTCGTCAGAACTGGTCTGAACGGACGATGAAATAGCCTGCACAACCCCCGACGATCAGCCGACTAGAACAAGACCGGGAGCACCCGCTGTGAACACCTCGACCCCTGTTACATGGCGCACGCACTACGCGTTGTTCGTGCTTGCCGCGATCTATGTCTTCAACTACATCGACCGCCAGTTGATGGCGATCCTGATCGAGCCGGTGAAGCTCGAGTTCGGCATTTCCGACACCGGCATCGGCCTGCTGTCCGGGGTGACCTTCGCGGTCTTCTACACCTTGTTCGGCTTCCCTCTGGGGCGCCTGTCCGACCGTATCGGACGCAAGCCGGTGATTGCCCTGAGCTGCATCGCCTGGAGCCTGATGACCATGTTCTGCGGCCTGGCCGGCAGCTTCCTGATGTTGGTACTGGCGCGCATTGGAGTCGCGGTGGGCGAAGCTGGCGGCACGGCGCCGTCGGTGGCCATGGTCTCCGACCTGTACCCCGCACGGCGCCGCTCTACAGCCCTGGCTGTACTGATGCTTGGCTCAAGCCTGGGCGCGGTGGTTGGCCTGGGCCTGGGTGGCTGGATCGCCCAGCACCATGGCTGGCGCCTGGCCTTTTTGCTGATTGGCGCGCCGGGCATCTTCCTCGGCCTGTTGTTGCTGTTCACCGTACGCTCACCGAAAATCGCGCCACTGCCTGCCCACCTGGTGGCAGCGCAACAGGACGGCTGGCTGAAGACCTTGCAGGACCTGCTGCAAACCCCTTCCTTCCTGTGGCTGGTACTGACAGGCGGCGCGGCAGCGATTGCCGGTTACGCCATCGGCACCTGGAGCCCGAGTTTTCTGATTCGCTCCCATGGCTTGAACATGCAACAGGCCGGCTTTCTGGTCGGCGTAGTCGGCGGTAGCGGCGCCGCCCTGGGCACCCTGGCCTGCGGCATGGTCACCGACCGCCTGGCCCGTCGCGATGCCGGCTGGCAGATCGGCGTGCCGTTGCTGGGCACGCTGATCAGCATCCCGTTTGCCCTCGCCTACTTCCTCTGGCCGCAAGGCACCGCCTTCCAGGTCGGCGGCATCGACGTACCGACAGCGTTCATGTTCTACAGCGTGTTCGCCTTCTTTGGCGTGTGGTGGGCGACGCCCTGCCTGGGCGCCATCACCCACCTCTTCCCCGCCACCCGTCTGGCCCAGGCCACCGCGATCTTCGTCATGTCGATGACCTTGCTCGGGGTCGGCGTCGGCCCGTTGCTGATCGGTGTGCTGAGTGACTTCTTCCTGCCGACGTTGGGGGCGGAATCGTTGCGCTATGCATTGGCAGCATCGGTATCGATGCTGGTGTTGGCGGCGATCTTTCTGGTGCTGGCGTTGCCGGCTTATCGGCAACAGCTCAAACAGCCAACAACTGCTAAAGCGCTAGCAGCTACAGCCCCTGCATGAGCTAACGCACACCAAAGTGTAGGAGCGGATTTATCCGCGATGGGGCGCGTAGCGGCCCCAAAAATGGGCCTGCTGCGCAGTCCATCGCGGCGGTCCGGCGCTCCGGTAAATCCGCTCCTACAGATGTGATAGCCAGTGTCAGCTGGCACAGAGGTCAATGTCTACCGGGCCAGTAGCTTGATCACCAACAGGTGCAACGGGTAAAACCAATACCCCCAGCGCCCCACCCGCCAGACCTCAACCCGATGCTCCCCGCGCAAAACAGCGATCCCCAACGGTGCCGACAACAACGCCGCCGCCAGCGCCATCAAGGTAACCGGCTCCGCCGAGTTCACCTGCAGCCAGACATTGGTCAGATTCGCCGCCAGCGCAACAAACCCCGGCACAAGCCAGGTTCCCCTGCCCCCACGCAATGCCAGCAAAAACGCCGCCGGCAACATCACCCCCGGCCATCCATACATCAGCACATCGCTGGCCAGCAACGCCACCAGCAGCACGCCAATGGCCACCCAGCGCTGCTGATGATGAACACCCCACGCCAACAGCAACCCCAAGCTCAGGGTCGGCATGATGCTGAACGTCCGGGTGCCAACATCCAGCGCGTGATAGGGCCACTCTGACAACACACAGAACGCCAGCATCCAGCCCAGGTACCGACCATTGGCAGCGGTAAATGCCTGCCCCACCACCGCGCGCGCGACGTTGGCGGCAATCGCCAGACAGAACAGCGGAAAGGCAAAACGGCCGATGACAAACAGCCATTCAGCCGCCGGCCAGAGAAAGCGCAAGTGATCGATGACCATACTGGCCATCGCCAGCCACTTGACCAGGTCCAGGCCTGCCGAACGCGGGGAGCTCATGGGCATCCTTGAATGAATGCAGAAACCAGCTCACAGCCTAAACGAAAAGGCCCACAATCACCCGGCCCGATACGGCCGAGGGATATGTGAGCCTTTGTTGCTGTTGCAGCAGGTTGCTTGTTAGCGGCCGATCGCCCGCGCCGCATCCGAGGTGTACATGTCCGGGGTGAACTTCGCCTCGTTGAGGATCGGCCCCTTCTTCGCCTCGTTGGTCATGCCGTAGCCGGTGTACTGCCCGGAGTTCAGGTCCATGAAGAACTGCGACCCGGCCTGCCAGCCACTCATGTCCGGGTGGTAGTAGTAGTTGATCATCGCGTGCTTCCACAGCTGCCCACGGGCATCGTAGTTGTCGGCCATCACCGCGTTCCAGGTGTCTTCATCGATGAACAGCACGCGCTTGCCATACACATGGCGATAGCCCTCTTTCAGGTCAGCTTCCACCACCCACACCCGCCGCAGTTCATAACGCATGTACTCGGGATTGGGATGGTTGGGCGTCAGCAGTTCGGCGTATTTGACGTTGGCGGCATTGGCCTTGAAGGCGTTGGCCGGGCTGTAGATTTCGCGCTTGCCGATCAGCTTCCAGGTGTAGCGCTCCGGCCCGCCGTTGAACAGGCGGTCTTCGTCGACAATCATGGTGCCGTTGGTGCCGATCATCGGTTGATCGTAACCATAGCCGGGCAACTGGCGCACGCGGCGGGTGGAGGGGCTGTAATTCCAGGCCTGGCGGGCATCGGTGGCGAAGTTGTAGGGTTCGTGGGAGATGCTGATCACGCCGTTGTCACGGGCAGGCTTGAGTGTGGTGTTGTAGCTCATGGCCTGGATCTTGTCTTCGGTCTTGGGCTCGACCGTCGGCGAGTTAGCCTGGGACAGATTGCGTGCGTGGGCACGGCCCCAACCGATACTGCCATTGGGCAGCACCGAGGCCAGGTCGCTGATTTTCTCTTCGGTGTAGGCTCGCGCCGGCAACTGGTGGTTCCACAGCACTTCCATGCCATTTTGCGGAATCGGGAACGGCACTTGCCCCAGACCCTGGATGCCCAGCCCGTCGTTGACCAGCTTGGCATTGAGGGCGTTGCTCTTGGCGCGGTCACAGACGTAGTCGGGGTAACGAAAATCGCGATGGCCGGGGTAGATGTTCATCTTGTAGCTGCTGGGGTACTTCTTGAGCAGGGCTTTCTGCCCGTCGGTCAGGTGCGCATCATACTGGGCCATGTTCTGTGCGGTGATCACCAGGATCGGCTGTTCCGCAGCGTAAGGGTCCACCGGCTGGTCACCGGAGAATCGCACATGGTTCCAGCCTGGCACCTCACCAAGGTACTTGCCGGTGTAGGCCGGGATGGTCCCTGCGGCGTTGCCGGCTTTTTCGGCGCCGACACAAGTCAGCTCCTTGCCCAGTTTGTCCGCTTCCTGGGGCGACACCTGGGCCGCTGCACTGCCGATCAGACCGGTATTGACCACCATCGTGGCCGCGAGCACGACACCTGTTGTTGTTATTTTCATGTATTGCCTCCTTCGCTGATAAGGCTTTCGGGTTACGCCCATTCTTCGCGTTCTGGCGGGCTATTCATCGTCCGGAAAGACTAAAAATCCTGGATCGCGACAGATTTCTGCAGCGCGCTCTTGATCACTTTGCCGGTGGCGTTGCGTGGCAACGGTTCGCCGTGCAGGTACACCTGCGTCGGCACCTTGTAGGCCGCCAGACGCTCGCCGATATAGGCCCGGATCGCCGCAGCATCAACCCGCCCGACCGCGCGAATGGCCAGGGCTACGGCCTCGCCCAGGTGTGGATCGGGTACGGCAAAAGCGGCGGCCTCCTCCACCCCCGGCATCTCACCGACACAGGCTTCGATTTCGGCCGCGGAGATCTTTTCTCCGCCACGGTTGATCAGGTCCTTGACCCGGCCGCTGATGCACAAAAAGCCGTCTTCATCGAGGTAGCCGGTGTCACCGGTATCGAGCCAGCCATCGCGCAAGGTCGCAGCGCTCTCCTCGGGCAGGTTCCAGTAGCCGCTCATCAGGGTCGGCGAGCGCAGCCAGATCAGCCCGCTAGCGCCGTTCGGCAATGGCTGCTGCGGATCATCGCCAATGCGCACATCGACGATCGGCAAGGGCCAGCCGCAACTGGACGGTTTGTAGACAAACTGGTCGCCGCCGATGGCCGCACCGATGCCGTTGCTTTCGGTCAGGCCGTAGCCGGCGCCACCAATGGCGTCGGGCTTGCGTTCGATCATGCTGGCCAGCAAGGTGCTGGACGATGCGCTACCGCCCAGGCCCAAGCCAAACAAGCTGGCGGTCTGCGGCCCGCCAAACTGCGGCGAGGCCAACAGCTGCTGCATCATCACCGGCGCGCCATTGAACTGGGTGCAGCTCTCGTCCTGAATCAGGTTCAGGGCCTGCTCCACGTCCCATTTGTACATCAGCACCAGGCGCCTGCCGCCGCGCAGGGCCAGCAGAAACTGCGCGTGCAGGCCACTGACATGAAACAGCGGCACGGCCATCAAGGTGGTCGGAGCGAAACCGCTATTGATCACCGCACCGATGCGCTCAGGCGAACTCATGGCGCAGAACGCACCCTGGAACTCCAGCGCAGTCAGTGCCTGGCAGATCGCCCGGTGGCTGGACAGCACGCCTTTGGCCCGGCTGGTGGTGCCCGAGGTGTACAGGATCAGCGCCGGGGCATCCGCGTCCAGCTCCACCGCAGGCAGCGCTGAAGGCGCCGCGGCCAGCAGCGCCTCGTAGCGATGACAATGCGTGGCCAGGGGTTGCTCAGGCTCGCTACCGACGACGATGGTCGTCAGGCTGAGACCAGCCAGGTCCTCGGCCAGCACCTGCAAGCGCGCATCGTCGCACAGCAGCAAACCGGCGCCGCTGTCCTGCAGACCGTGCAGCAGCTCGTCGCGCAGGCCCCAGCTGTTCAGCGGCACACACACGGCGCCGCAGCGCTGGATCGCAGCAAAGGCCACCAACCAGGCCGGCTGGTTGCGCATGGCAATCGCCACCCGCTCACCGGGTTGCAGGTTGAAAGCGGTGCTCAGTTGCCCGGCCAGGCGGTCTACCTGGTCGAAGTACTGGGCGAAGGTCAAACGCTGGTCCTGCCAGACCAGAAACTCACGGTCACCGTGCACCCGTCCGGCGTCGATGGCCTGTAGAAGGTTTGCCGCAGTATGGCGAAAATAGCGTGGGCTGCCGTCAGCCGGGGTGACTACTTCAAAGGGTGAGCCCGGCGCGATCAACTGTGCCCAGGCACTGTGCCAACGTTGTTCGGTCATATCGTTCTCCGTTCAGGCGCAGGCCTTGCTCAGGGCCGCATAGCGCTCGCAATGAAAATCGCGGTCGCCCAGCGAGGCTTGAGCCACCCGCACCCGCTTCAGATACAGGCCCACGTCCAGTTCGTCGGTGACACCAATGCCGCCGTGCATCTGCACCGCTTCATTACTGACCTTGAGTGCGGTATCGCCGGCTTTCCACTTGGCCAGGCTGACCAGCTTGCCGCGCGCGCTGGCGTCCAGGCTGCTGTCGTCGAGTGCCGCCAGCGCCGCCATGACTGCGCTGCGGCTCAGCGCCAGGTCGACATAGAGCTGCGCGGCACGGTGCTGCAGGGCCTGGAAGCTGCCGATCGGGGTGTCAAACTGGACGCGGGTCTTGAGGTACTCCAGGGTGGTTTCGAACAACTGCTCGGCAGCGCCCATTAGTTCTGCCGCCAGGCAAGCGCGGCCCCGGTCCAGGGCCATATCGAGACTGGCCCAGCCTGCGCCGGCCTGACCGACTAACGCTTCGCGGCCGACGCGCACCTGCTCCAGGCGCAAGCGTGCGCAGTTGCGTGCATCGATCAACGGCAAGGCGCTGCACTGCAGCCCCGGCGTATCGGCCGGGAGCAGGAACAGGCTGATGCCCTGCTCGTCCCCGGCCAATCCTGCGACCCGCGCCGCTACCAGGTAGGCATCGGCACCGAGGCCATCGAGCACCCAATACTTGTCACCCTGCAGGCAATAACCGTCCGCCTCGGGGCGCGCCTCCAGCGCCGTACCTTGCGGCGCGTGGCGGGCCTGCTCGTCGAGGGCCAGGGCCAGGCGCAGGTCACCGGCAATCAGCGGCGCCAGCCAGCGATCCTGCTGTGCGGGCGTGCCCGCCAGGTGCAGCAGCGAACCGCCAAGCACCACGCTGGACAGCAACGGCGTGGCCGCCAGGTTGCGGCCGATGGATTCGAAGATCGGCCCCAGGCCCATGCAGCCGAAATCCAGCCCACCCAGTTGCTCAGGAAACGGAATCGCGCTCCAGCCCAGTGCCACCGCATCACGCCACAACTGTGCGTCGAAACCCGTGCGGCTGCCTTCGTCACGCAGCCGGCGCTGGGCACTGACCGGGCTACGGGCGGCAAGAAAGTCCCGTGCACTGTCAGCCAGCAGGCGCTGCTCGTCGCTGTAAACCAGGTTCATGGCGTTACTCCTTTCTTCGCGTCGGGCAGGCCAAGCACGCGCTTGGCAATCACATTGAGCTGGACCTCCGAGGCACCACCGGAAATGGTCAGGGCATAGCTGTTGAGCCAGCCGCGGGTAATGGCCAGTTGCGGGTCGTTGCCGGCCTCGTTGTGCCAGCCCATGGCGTGGCCGCCCATAAGGTCGAGCAGCACTTCGAACTTGTCGCGTTCCTGTTCGGTGTGCACCAGCTTCATGATCGCCATCAAGCCGCTGATGTCGTCGCCGATCTGAGCCGCCTGGCCCATGCGCTGTACGGTGAGGTCGTAGGCACGTTCGTTCATCGCGCAGGCCACGGCGCGGCCGTGCAGCACCTGCTCGCCCTGGCCATGTGGCTGCGGCAGGTACTGCTGCAACAAGCCCAGCAGGTCGACATGCGATGGCAGGCTGATTTCGCCGAACTTGGACATCGCCTTGCGTTCGTGCTGCAACAGGCGCTTGGCCAGGTTCCAGCCACCGTGCAGTGGCCCCACCAACTGGCTTTTCGGCACTTTCACAGCGTCGAAGAACACCTGACAGAACGCCGACTTGCCGCTGATCAGGTCGATGGGCACCGGGTTTACCCCGGGGCTGCGCATGTCCAGCACGATCAGGCTGATACCTTCGTGCTTGGCTGCGGCCGGATCGGTGCGCACCAGCGCATACATCCAGTCGGACTTGTCACCATAGGAGGTCCAGATTTTGCTGCCATCGACGATGAAGTGATCACCGCCATCGCGGGCGCTCATCTTCAGGCTGGCCAGGTCGGAACCGGCGTTAGGCTCGGAAAAGCCCTGGCACCAGCGCACCTCGCCACGGGCCATCGGCGGCAACAGGCTGCGCTTCTGCTCCTCGCTGCCGAACTCCAGCAGCAGCGGGCCGAGCATCCACACGCCGAGGTTGATTTGCGGCGGGCGGCACTTGAGCCGGCGCATTTCGCCTTCCAGCACGGCCAGTTGCTCGGCGCTCAGCCCGGCGCCGCCGTATTCCTGCGGCCACTCGGGGCAGAACCAGCGTTTGTCGCGCATGCGTTCGAACCACAGCTGGGCGTCGCTGCTGGGAAACTGCGGCTGTTGCGCGCCCCAGACCACATCGCCCTCGCCCATGGCGGTACGCATCGATGGCGGGCAATTGGCCTCAAGCCAAGCCCGGGTGTCGTGCCTGAATTGCTCGATGGAGCTCATAGATTTGACCCTTGTTATTGTTCGATTGCGGGTAGCAGTGCTAACGCTGCGGACGCGGCATGCCCAGACCGAACTGGGCAATCAGTTCGCGCTGGATCTCATTGGTGCCGCCGCCGAAGGTCACCGTCACCGAGGCGCGTACTTCGTATTCCAGATCGCCATGCAGCAAGGCCGCTGCCGAACCGCTGCGCAGCGCACCGTTGGCACCGACGATGGCGGCCAGGCGACGGAGGATCTCGATGGCCGATTCCGAGCCATAGACCTTGGTGGTCGAGGCCAGGGCGACGTCCATGCGATCGTGCTCAAGGTCAGCGGCAATACGGAAGTTGATCAGGCGCATGGCTTCCAGGCGCGCATAGCACTCGGCCAGGGAGGTACGTACCCAGGTCTTGTCCATCGCCCGCCGGCCCTGTTCGTCGCGGCTGCGGGCCCACAGATAGACGCGTCGGAACAGCCCGGCAATCTTGTCCGACCAGGAGCCCAGGCCCAGGCGTTCGTGGTTGAGCTGCGCGGTGATCAGCTTCCAGCCGCCGTGCAGTTCCCCCACCAGCATGTCGCGTGGCACGTGAACGTTGTCGTAGTAGGTGGCCGAGGTCGGATTGCTGGTGGTCGGGATCAAGGTGGTGGAGAACCCTGGCAGCTGGGTGTCGAGGATCAGGATCGACACGCCCTTGTGCCGCGCCTGGGTCGGGTCGGTGCGCGCCGCCAGCCAGATGTAGTCGGCCGACTCGGCACCGGAAGTGAACAGCTTGTTGCCATTGACCACGAAGTGATCCGCTTCTGGCCGCGCCGTGGTCTTGAGCACCGCCAGGTCGCTGCCGGCACCGGGCTCGGAGTAGCCGATGGCGAACATGATTTCACCGGCGGCGATACCGGGCAGAAAGCGCTCCTTCTGTGCCGCGCTACCATGGGCGATCAGCGCCGGGCCGACGGTACTGATGGTCACGAACGGCAATGGCGCCCCGGCAATGTTGGCCTCTTCGAAAAAGATCAACTGCTCGGTGGCGGCATAGCCCTGGCCACCATGCACCTTCGGCCAGCCCACTGCCAGCCAGCCGTCGCGGCCCATCTGGCGCACGGTCTGGCGAAACAGTTCGCCGCCTTCCTGGCCGCGCAGCTGCTCGCGCAGTTGCGGGGTCATCAGTGCCTGGAAGTAGTCGCGCACCTGCTGGCGCAACTTGTGTTGCTCGGGAGTGAGATCGACGAACATGAGCGGCTCCTTAGGCTGCGCCGAGAATCAGGCCGCTGGTGGGCACGCCGGTACCGGCGGTTACCAGCACGTTGTGCACATCGGCCACCTGGTTGACCGCCGTGCCACGCACCTGGCGCACCGCTTCGGCGACGCCGTTCATGCCGTGGATATAGGCTTCACCCAACTGCCCGCCGTGGGTGTTGATTGGCAGTTTGCCGCCACGGGCATGCTCGCCGGCACGGATGAAATCCTTGGCCTCGCCACGTCGGGCGAAGCCGAATTCCTCCAGTTGCGGCAGCACGAAGGGTGTGAAGTGGTCGTAGATCACCGCCGTCTGCAGGTCTTCGGGGCCAAGCCGGGATTGGCGATACAGCTCACGGGCGACCACGCCCATCTCCGGCAGGCCGGTGATGTCGTCGCGGTAGAACGAGGTCATGATCTGCTGGCCATCGGTGATGCCCTGGGAGCCGGCCTTGATGATCACCGGTTTCTGCGCCAGGTCGCGGGCACGTTCGGCCGAGGTGATAACCATGGCCACCGCGCCGTCGGACTCCTGGCAGCAGTCGAGCAAGTGCAGCGGCTCGCAGATCCAGCGCGACGCCTGGTGCTCTTCGAGGGTGATCGGCTTTTCGTAGAAAAACGCTGCCGGATTGGTCGCGGCAAAGTCGCGCACCGCTACCGCCACCCGGCCGAAATCCTCGGAGGTGGCGCCGTAGGTGTGCATGTAGCGCTGGGCGAACATGCCGACCCAGGCCGCTGGCGTGTGAAAGCCGTGGGGCATGTACCAGCCGTAATTGACGTTCTCGAAGATCGGCGTCGAAGCAAAGCCATAGCTGCCGGTGCCGAAGCGGTACCAGGAGCGCTCGTTCATGGCCCGGTAGACCACCACTACCTTGGCCACACCGGTGGCCACCGCCATTGCCGCGTGCATCACCGGCCCGCAGGCCGCACCGCCACCATGCGGCACCTGGGAGAAGAACTTGACGTCCTTGCAGCCGAGCAACCGGGCGATCTCGTACTCTGGCACCTTGTCCACCGAGTAAGAGCTAAAGCCCTCGACCTCGGACGGATCGATACCGGCATCCTTGAGCGCGCTCAAGGTCGCCTCGAGGGCCAGGCGCAGTTCGGTGCGCCCGGAGTTCTTGGAAAATTCGGTGGCGCCCAGGCCGACAATGGCGGCGCGCCCGCTTATCGATGAATCGGTCATCTTTATGTCTCCGCCTGTCAGGGCAGGATCAGCGCGACCGTGCCGGTCACGTGATTACCCATGGAATTCTTGCCGCTCAAGGTCACTTCCACCGTGCGGGTGGCCGGGTCCTGCCGGGTTACGCTGCCACTGAAGGTCATGCTGTCACCGGGGTAGTTCGGCGTCCCCAGCTTGATCTTCAGCGACACGAACTGCGCCAGCGGTCCGGCCCAGCCCTCGATAAAACGCTGGACCAGGCCGTTGGTGGTGAGGATGTTCATGAAGATGTGCGGCGAACCCAGGGCCTTGGCTGCCTCCAGGTCGTGGTGACCGGGAAAGTAGTCGCGGGTGGCAATCGCGCCCCCGGCAATCAGGCCCACGGTGATCGGGATCACCAGCTCCGGCAGCGCGTCGCCGGGGTGCACGTCGTCAAAGCGCATGGTGTTCTTCGAGGTCATATTTCCATCCCAGCGTGTCGTTATCGCCCAGCCAGTCGCCAAGGCGTTCCAGGCTTGCTGCCGATCCCCCCAGGGCAAGGCCCAGGGCGCGGCTCCAGTAGAGAAAGCGGTGAATCGGATACGTCAGGTCGACGCCGATACCGCCGTGCACGTGTTGCGCGTTGTGGCCGATGCGGTGTCCGGCCTCGCAGGCCAGGTAGGCCGTGGCCAGCGCTTCGGCACTTGCTCCGAGACCGGCATCGAGCCGGTAGCACAGTTGCCAGAGGCTGCTGCGCAGGGTCTCAAGGTGGATATGGGCGTCGGCCATGCTCATCTGCACGGCTTGAAAGGTGCCGACCGGCCGCCCGAACTGCTCGCGTTCGCTGACGTAGGCCACGGTGCGGCGGATCTGCTCGGCGCTGATGCCCAGTTGCAGGGCAGCCAGTGCCGCCTGGGCGCGAGGCTCCAACCAGTCCAGCGCAGGCCCGGGCAACAGTTGCTCGGCGCTGATACGCAGGCCTTCGACCTCGACCTCGGTGACCGGCTCGCCGTGGCTGAGTACACCGGGCACACGGCGGATCTGTGCTGCGTTCAAGTCCAGCAGCGCCAACCGTGGTTGCCCCTCGGCTTCGACTAGCAGCAGCGCTGCCTGGGCCTGCTGGCCGAAGGCGAGCGCGGTTACCCGGCCATTGAGCAGCCAGCCACCCTCGCAAGGCTGAGCGTGCAGTTCGATACCGCAGGCGCTGGCACGGGCGTCGACTGACAGGGTCAACATCACCTCGGCCGAGGCCGCCCGTTCCGCCCAGCTCGCGGCATTGCCCAAGGCAAAATGCGCCAGGGTCGCGGCCGCCAGTTGATGCCGCCACAGCGGCACCTGAGCCAGGCTGCGGCCCTGGGCCTGGAGCACCAGCATCAGCTCGGTCATGCCCAGGTCGCTGCCACCGGCCTGCTCGGGAATCGCCAGGGCATGCAACCCGGTCTCCACGCACAGGCCCCAGAGGTCGTTCATCATTGTTTCGCCGCTGCTGTCCCATTTGCG
Source organism: Pseudomonas sp. GZD-222 (assembly GCF_049310525.1). NCBI lineage: Bacteria > Pseudomonadati > Pseudomonadota > Gammaproteobacteria > Pseudomonadales > Pseudomonadaceae > Pseudomonas > Pseudomonas sp. GZD-222. Next base: position 2,924 of record NZ_JBMOWO010000106.1, on the reverse strand, counting down.
CAGGGCATCGTCGTCGCAATGATCGGCAAACAGGCTGTCGGCCATCTCGGCGATGGCGCGCTGGTCTTCACTCAGTTCGAAGTCCATGTCGCCTCCTCGCCCTTGGCCAGGCGGAACAGCGGCAGGGTCAGTTGTTCATCGAAGGTCTGGAATTCCACGTGCAGACGCTGGCCAATCTGCAGCTGGCCAGGTTCGACCCCGACCAACCCGGCGATCAGACGTACGCCCTCCTCCAGTTCGATCAGGCCGATGGGGTTGGGATGCTCGAACGGCGCCACCACCGGGTAATGCATGACCACAAAGGAATACAGGCTGCCGCGGCCACTGGCCTGGACGCTGTCCCAGTCAAAGCTGTGGCACTTGATGCACACCGGTGCCGGTGGGTGGCGCAAAGTCGAACAGGCGGTGCAGCGCTGGATCAGCAACTGACCCTGAGCGCAGCCGTCCCAGAAAAACCGGGTGTCGTCGCTGATCCCCGGTAACGGCCGCTTGGCCACCACCGGCGCCTCGCTGGCCGGCGCTACTGGCGCCTGCGCCGCCGGACGGAACTTGAACACCCGGAACAACAGTTCACCCACCGGCTCGTCGCCACCCGCTTTCTCGACAAAGTGGCTCATCACCAGGGTGACGAAGAAACCGGTACCCAGCCCGGTGGTTTTCTCCTCGCCGACCGACTCCAGGCGTGTGGTGTAGTAGAGCTTTTCGCCCAGGCGCAACGGCCGGGTAAAGCTCAGCTCGGAGTTCACCGCCACCACCGCGTTATAGCCGTACTGCTCGAACAGCTTGAGCACCTCGTAGGGGTTTTCGTCGGTGGAACCGGGCGGATAGTTGTTGGCGTGGAAACCCTCCAGGGTCCACACCTGCAGCATCGCCGGCGGTGCGATCAGCCCCTCGTGAACGCTTTCGAGGGCGGCGGCGGGATCGGTGTAGAGCGGGTTGTCGACGCCCATGATCTCGCACCACTGGCGGATCATTGGCGCGTTCACCGCATCCCAGGCATACACCCGCCCGTATTGGCGCCCCACCAGGGCGCTCACATTGGACAGCAATTGTGGATCTGCCACAGTCGTCTCCTGCTAAGTGAGGGCAGCGACCAGCATGCCGGCGCTGCCGGGGTCGATCAGGTCGGCAGCACCTGGGCCGCGTCGAGAAAAGCCGGACGTTCACCGCCGCCGTGCAGCAGCAGGTTGCAACCACTGGCATAGGCGGCCAGTGGCGAGGCCATGTACAGGCAGGCATTGGCGATGTCTTCGGCCACGGCCATGCGCCCGGCCGGAATGCCCGCGCTGACCGCGGCAATACCGGCGTCGCTGCCGTAGTGCAGGTGCGCCTGTTCGGTCAGCACCAGACCGGGACTGACCGCCACCACCCGCACCTTCGGCGCCCACTCCACCGCCAGTGACTGCACCAACGCCAACACCCCGGCCTTGGCCGCACCGTAGGCGGCAGTGCCTGGCGAGGAACGCAGGGCACTGATGCTACCGATGAACAGGATGCAACCGCCTGCGGCCTGGGCCTGCATCAGCCGGTTGGCCTGTTGGGCGACATTGAAGGGAGCGATCAGATTGAGGCGGATGATGCTCTCGTGGAAGCGCGGCGAGGCTTCGGCAGCCGGTGCCCGAGGGCTGCCACCGGCGTTGTTGACCAGCACATCGAGGCGGCCATAGTCACGGCCGATGCTGTCGAACATTGCCTGCAACGAATCGTTGTCGCGCAGGTCCACCGGGATGAACGCCGCGCTGTTATTGCCCTGTGCCGGCAGCTCCAGTGGTGCGTGCCGGGCACACACGATCACCTGGGCACCGGCAGCGAGAAACGCGCTGGCGATCCCCGCACCGATGCCCTTGGTGCCGCCCGTGACGAGCACCACTTTGCCGCTGAAATCCAACCCCGCGTGCTGTCCCATGTCGTGTTCCTTGTTCTTATGACAAGGCTCACTCTAGGGACAAGGCTGGTGGCGTTCGTCGTCTGAACGGACGATGAATTGCACCCGCCGGCTCATGACACTGGGGCGCATCGGTTTACGCGCACGAGGATGCCCATGGACGTTTCAACCGCACCACCTGTATTGCTCGAACACCCGTTGCCCGGCGTCGCCTTGCTGCGTCTGAACCGTCCCCAGGCCACCAACGCCCTGAGCCTGGAACTGCAGGCGCTGCTGTCGACGCACTTCACCGCGTTGGCGCACGACCCCGAGGTGCGTTGCATCCTGCTCACCGGTGGCGACAAGGTGTTTGCCGCCGGTGGCGACATCAACAGCATGGCCGGTGTCGGCCCCATCGACATCTACAAGCGCCATACCGAACGACTCTGGGCACCGATCCAGCACTGCCCCAAGCCGGTGATTGCCGCCGTGTGCGGCTATGCCTATGGCGGTGGCTGCGAGCTGGCGATGCTTGCCGACCTGATTGTCGCCGGTCGTGGTGCGCGCTTTTGTCAGCCGGAAATCCGCATCGGCATCATGCCCGGCATCGGCGGTACCCAGCGCCTGGTGCGGGCGGTGGGTAAGGTCAAAGCCATGCGCATGGCCCTCACCGGGCAACCGATCAGTGCCGAAGAAGCCTGGGTGGCCGGGCTGGTCAGCGACCTGGTGGACGACGATCAGGTGCAGCGCAAAGCCCTGGAGCTGGCCGAAGTAATCGCCGCCATGCCAGCGCTGGCTGCCGAACAGATCAAGGAAGTGATTCTCGCCGGCATGGATGCGCCGCTGGAAGCGGGCCTGGCCCTGGAGCGCAAGGCCAATGCCCTGCTGTTCGCCTCGCGCGATCAGAAGGAAGGTATGCAGGCCTTTATCGACAAACGCCCGCCGCAGTTTGAAGGGTATTGACCCGCCTGCCTGTAGGAGCGGGGGGGGGGGGGGGGGGGGGGGGGGAAGGAAGAAAAAAGGAGAGGAGGCGAGATGTGTCCCCGAGGGAGGAAGCACT